>NZ_LZMN01000049.1:0-11647 GCF_001665955.1 Corynebacterium sp. EPI-003-04-2554_SCH2473622
CGCACATCCGCTGGGTACGCCCGGTGGACAACGAAAACGATTTCCTTAACGCCTTGGCACGCGTGGCCGCTCGCGGTGACTTGCACGTGGGTGAAGACACCAAGTTTGCCGGTGTGTTCCGTACTCATGGTGTGATTGCCCCAGTTTTTGATGTCACCCCGGAGCCAGCCGCGGATTCCTACCGCGAGCGGCCACGCGTGCCAAGGCGTTAAGGAAATCGTTTTCGTTGTCCACCGGGCGTACCCAGCGGATGTGCGCCTTACCGCTGCCGGTATCCGACCACCACAAAGCACCCGGCGCGTCGGCATCGATCGCGTGGGTTTCAATGACGGAATCGTTGGCCATCTGCATCGACTGCGCAACCTGCTCCGGCATGGGCGCGCCTTCTGGCATCCACCAGGAAAAGTCTTGCTCGAGCTGGATATCCAGCGTGGTGTCGTGCGGCAGCAGTTCCGTGAGTTCCGGCTGGTTGCCGTCGGCTGCCGTGGACACCAGCGATTCGCCAGCCGAGTGCTCTTTCACCCAGTTCAGGGCGTAGGCCAGGTCATGGTGCGGGTTCACGCCGTGGGCTTGCACCTGCAGTGCGACGAAGGCATCTCCGCCGTATTGCTCATCGCGGATCATCGCTGCGGATGCTCCCGGCAAAACACTACACAGCCACACGGTGCGATCGATGCCTGCGATATCCACTTTCGCGTAACCGGAGGGCACAAATTCTTGCAGTGCAATTAGTTCGGCTTCGCACGCGAACCCAGCGAAAGGGCGTGGATCTTTTTCCAGCTTGGCACGTTCCGCAGCCCGGGCTGCAAGTTTTGCTTGTCGACGCGACATTCCCTCGGGGAGGTCTTCTTGCTTCTTTTTCTTCTTCGCCATGCGCGCCAGTTTACGACATAGCTGCCTGCTCATTTTCCATAGCGCCGCAGCGTATGCCGACGGTTCCCAAAGTGAACTTATTAATCGTCATCGTTCTTGATGGATTCAACCGCATTTTCACCTGCTTCTATGAAAGCATCGAAGTCAGACTTAAATCTCTTGTCCTGCTCAACCCGAAATTTGGAAAATTCTCCAAGCGCAAATTCATCAGCAAGCTTCTTAGAAATCTTGCCCGCATGTTTAAGCAACTCACGACCATCGATCGATAATACTTGATCGAGTAGTCCCGCCCACTGTTCCATAGTGGTTGGAATCTGACGTTCAGCTCGACTTTCAGCCAAGTTCAAGAACGTTTCAACAAGCCGCCCTAAATCTTTGATCTCTGTTTTAGATAGATAGTTCTTGCCGACGGTCACGTCCCCGGCCAGCACCTTGCCATCTGGAGCTTTGTTCCAGGTTGTCAAGCCCATATGCATTTTATCTGCCGAAGCACGTTCATGAATCAGCTCTGCAGCGGTGTGGCCATGTACCGCGTAATGCAGTTTGTTCTGCACCGTAGCAAAGAAAGTTTTTGTAACCGGTGCATCCTTGTCATAGTCTGTCGCCGTTGCATATATGTCTGTCACCTTTTGATAAAAGCGACGCTCCGATAATCGGATTTCTCTAATTTCTTGGAGTAACTGCTCAAAATAGTCGTCCCCAAAAATCTCGCCTTGTTCCATGCGCTGCTTATCGACAACGAAACCGCGCAACGTGAAATCTCGAAGCACTTTAGTAGCCCAGATGCGAAACTGAGTCGCCCGTTTGGAGTTCACCCGATACCCAACCGAAATTATCGCATCGAGATTATAGTGTTTGACCTGATAATTCTTACCGTCATCGGCAGTTGTCCGGATTTTCCGGACAACTGAATCCCCATCCAGTTCTCTTGATGCGAAAATATTCCGAAGATGCTCAGAAACAGTACGCTTATCTACACCGAACAGCTCCCCCATCAACGCCTGCGTTAGCCAAATTGTCCCTTGCTCATACCGCACCAACAGATCGTGTTCGAGATCCGTCGCAGTAAACGTAAGCAATGGTCCTACTGATGAAATTCCTACGCTCCTTGGCTTATCACTCATTGCTTCATCCCCCAGTTACGTTCAATCGCTTGTTGAGCTACCCGGTACTTTACAGTCACTTATTCGGCAAGCAGAGTCTTCGTACGAATGTTTACAGCCCCTTCTCATTCCCGCAGCGTTTTAAGTGCACGCTCCGGCCAATTCGTCGCCAAGAGGTTCACCCCGTGATCGCGCGCCCAGCGCATATCTTCTGGCTTATCGACGGTCCACATGTACGTCCGACGGCCTCCCACACCAATCGCAGCCGGGTTGGCTTTGCCGTGGTCCAGAGAAAGCCCCAGCGCATGCGGGCGTGAGAGCATCAAATCGCGGCTGTTCCACCGCCGTTCCCAACCGCGGCGCAAATAAATCCGGTCCACCTGCGGCACGAGACTCGCGAGCCTGCGCAGCGAAGCATGTGAAAAAGAAATGATGTGCACACGAGGGTCCGCAACCATGCCGGTACGATGCAACGCCCGCGCCAGAGCTTTTTCCAGCGCAGCCCCCTGCCGCACCAGCGGTTTGGTCTCAATATAAAGGTGGTGCGAGTTATTCCCGAGCATGCGCAGCAAATCGTCGACAAGCATGAGTTGTTGTGGCGCATCCTCGGAACCGATATTCAGCCGCTGCAGCTCGGGCCACATCATGCGCGCGACCATGCCCGTGCCAGTGCTGGTGCGGTCCACGCTGGGATCATGGATCACCACCGCCTGCCCATCGCGGCTGGCGCGAATATCGCATTCCAGGCCATGGATAGGCAGTTGCAAGGCTTGTTGAAACGCCTCGGGCGAATTTTCCGGGTACTTCCCGGAATAGCCACGGTGGGCGACGATATGACAGCCGGTCAACATAGTATTTGCGCCTGCGCTAGTGTGCGCGAACAACTCTAGATGCTGCAGGCAATGCCCGTGCCGTGGTGCGGGCAATAGCCTTGTGGGTTTTTCTCCAGGTATTGCTGGTGCTCGTCCTCCGCCAAGTAGTACTCGCCCGCCGGGGTCTCGGCCAGCGTAGCGATCTCCGTGGTGACTTCACCGTAGCCGTTGGCCTGCAATTTCTTACCGTAGGCGTCGACAAGCTTGTCGACGGTCTGTTTTTCTTCCGCCGCGTTTGGGCCTTCGGTATAAAACGCCGAGCGGTACTGCGTACCCACGTCGTTGCCCTGCCGATAACCCTGAGTTGGATCGTGTGCTTCTAGACCAACGCGCACCAGATCCTCCAAGGACACCCGCGACGGGTCATAAACCACGCGCACAACTTCCACGTGATTGGTGCGCCCCGTGCACACCTCCCGGTACGTCGGGTTCGGCGTCACGCCACCGGCATAACCAACCGACGTAGACACCACGCCGTCGAGGTTCCAGTAGAGCTTTTCCACGCCCCAGAAACACCCCAAGCCCACGATCAAGCTGGCCTGGCCTTCTTCCCAAATGCCGGTAATGGGCGTACCCAACACGGCGTGCGGGCGTGGGTTTTCTAGGACCGGGTGCTTTCCGCCATGCAGGGCGTCTTCTTCGGCGACGAGTTCTGGGTTATTTCCAAACATCCACATGCCGACATTCTACGCCCGCGTAGCTCGATAAATGCTGTGAAAGACGCTCGCGTGCAGCTGTGTATTTGTTCATAAGAGAATCCCCTGATGCTTGGCGTCGCGTGAGTAGTTTTATGTCATAAAAATGTTGCGAAATTCTTATACGTGCCTATTATGGGCGGGGTACCCAACGAAAGGATTTAGCGATAATGGCTGTTTACGAACTCCCAGAACTCGAATATGACTACAACGCTTTGGAGCCACACATCTCCGGCGAAATCATGGAGCTGCACCACTCCAAGCACCACAACACTTACGTACAGGGTGCTAACGCAGCTTTGGACGCCCTGGAAGAAGAGCGCAACGGCGAAGCCAACCCAGACCGCATCCGTGCACTGTCGAAGAACTTGGCTTTCAACCTGGGTGGCCACACCAACCACTCCATCTTCTGGAAGAACCTGAGCCCTAACGGTGGCGGCGAGCCAACCGGTGAGCTGGCAGAGGCTATTGACCGCGACTTTGGTTCCTTCGAGAAGTTCAAGGCGCACTTCTCCGCAGCAGCACTCGGCCTGCAGGGTTCCGGCTGGGCCGTGCTGGGTTACGACCACATCGCTGGCCGTCTGCTCGTTGAGCAGCTGACCGACCAGCAGGGCAACACTTCCGTGAACTTCACCCCACTGCTAATGCTGGATATGTGGGAGCACGCTTTCTACCTGCAATACAAGAACGTCAAGCCTGATTACGTCAAGGCTGTCTGGAACGTCTTCAACTGGGACGACGTTGCAGAGCGTTTCGCAGCAGCGAAGAAGTAAACCTTCCGCCGCATCATCGCTGCGGCTTGCAGGAACGCCGTGTCCGCGCATTTTACGTGCCGGGCACGGCGTTTTTTCATCGCGGTTTTTATCTTCGGTGGTTTTATCTCGCGGGCAACCATTCTGGCTTAGCGAGTTCTCCCGGAAACCATAAGTAGAATAAACCCCAGCCACAATAGTCCGGTAGCTGCAGTTATTACCCATAAAAGCTCACTAAACAGCGGTTCCCAAAAACCACCGGCGCGAAACAGCTGAGTAATAACAGAAGCAACTGCAATAACAATTCCGGTGGTAATTATCCACGCGCCGATTTTTCCTATCGCAGATGAACGATACCGCGCTCGCTTATGGCTCCAGAGCGAAATACTTATCCCGATAAGCACAACCGCGATAGCGGTGAACAGAAGAAATAATGCGCCAACAAGAAACGGAAAACCGTCACCCGAGGCAGCAATAATGCTCATAAATACATAGAGCGCGAGGGCCACGAGAACCGAAAAAATTGTGATGCTTTCCAGAGGTTTCAGCATGTTCATTCCACTCCCAGGCTAAGGTCGGAAAACCAGCACCTGAAGTGCTCCGGGTTTTGTTCCTAGGCATTTGCCGTATTTTCTATTATTGCTTGGGGCGAGTTCTGCTTCCAAAATTCGGTTTCAAACTCGGCCGGTGCGCGGTATCCCAAGCTTTGATGCAATCTTGTCTCGTTCCATCATGACACCCACTCAAACGTGGCGATTTCTACCTCGACAACATCATCCCACCTGCGAGTATGGATCAGCTCACCCCTTGTGAGGGGCCGTTAACGTTTTCAACCAAAGCATTGTAATATAAATCACCAACAGTCCCGGCAGAAGCAGTGATCCCGTGCTGGGAAAGTCGCTCATTGTAGACAACGCTGACATACTGCGAGCCGTGGTCACAATGGTGAACCAACCCTGGAAGTTTCCTTGGCACTGACAATCGCCTGGAACGGCAGCGCTTGAAGTCCGCATCGAATCAGACGGTGCCCACCCAACAATCCTCCGAGAGAACACATCGGTGACAAAAGCGGTATAGACGAAGCCTTTGCGCGTACGAACGTAGGTAATGTCAGCCACCCACAGTTTTCCCAGTCCCGGTGCTTTGAACTCACGGTTAACGAGGCCAGGCCGCAGATCTGGCCCCTTGGGCGTGCGGGTGGTGACAGGTCCCCAGCCTTTGCCTGACAGACCGGCCAAGCGCATCAGGCGGGTAAGTTTGCGCACGACCAATATCGATACCTTCACGTTGAAGGGCATGCCGCATGTTCCGCACACCATAAACACCATAGTTATCAGCGTGAACGTGGTGAAGGTGTTCGAGCAAAGCAGCATCACGAAGTCTGCAGGCACTCATGCCACGAGCTTTAGATAGACGGTAACCACGCGAGGTGATAAACCCGCCAGCCCGGTTATTCTACAACGTCATACAGATGAACTCGATTGTGAAACGATCCCGATATTTATCGATGAACCGGATCATTTCTTAACGTTTCGGGCCGAGTCATGAGGCGAAAAAGCCGAGGCAGCCTTCAACGACTCATTGGTGTCGCGTAGCTTGTGGTTTTCACGACACAGCTTGGTCACCTCTGCAACAAGATCTTCAGGCAAAGGATTAGTAACGCGCCCTTCGCGACGAGCCGACTGCGCCCATTGCCGGGCAGTATGCCACGAGACACCTAGTTTCGGTGCCACGATCTTCCACGAGACGGACCACGCTGTCCTTCGCATCCTGGTCAAATTTCTTTGGCATTCTCCCGATTTTCCCATCTACTCAAACATCACAAAACCTAGGACACTTCAGCTCAGGCGGAACAGGACCTGGGCAATCCCAGCCCTATCCGGGGTAGATGTCTCAATAAGAACCAGGTTTGTTGTCTAAATAACTATGGGGTCTAAATATGATGTAGGCTTCAAAGAACAAGTAAATGGCGAATTCAGGAAGGAGGTGGAGAAAATAATTCAGGAACTTAATCTGGAGGTTGAAGCAGTGCAGCTGACAGATCAAAATAACAACTGACACTTTGTTGTTTGTGGAGCCATCCTCGGTTCTGACGGTTACTGCAGTTGGGACTATTGCCTAGTTTTGGCGTCATTATTCAACGTACTGGAATTCTTATAGCTGAGTACCGTTGCGTTTATCTTATATACATTCGGAATCTGTGTTAATTTTCTTCCGTTTTATAATTCAGACGGTTACAAAACGTTACTGTGCATGCTGGGAATAAAAGAAAAAGCCGAAGGAATGAGTGGAACATTAAAAGGCGTACGCCTGGCTAGCGTCCTATTTATTCTTATTTATATTATCTATACATTATATGCGATAGTGAAATTTTATGAATAACTGAGGATAGCGTATGTATAAAGAAATTCGAGACCTTAAACCTGTTTCTATAGCAGTTCTGTTACTAACTCTAGTATCTTCTTGGATGCTTTCTCTTTCCCTTGGAATTATAATCGTCGGCGCTCAGGCTTCTGAAGCGGAGTCGGGTGAACAGTTCGCGGCTATGGGAGGTCTTCAAATAGCCCTAACATGTTTGGCAGTGCTGATGTGCCTTCCGTCTGTTGTCAAAGTAGCTATTCGACGAGATTCTCGGCGCATAGCGCTTTGGCAGGTCATCGGTGCCTCTCCTCAGAAAGCGAGGTCGAGATATATAGGGATAGCTACTATTAGTTCCTTAGCAGGATCTCTGATGGGAAGTGCCCTAGCATTCTTATCGTGGCCAGCTCTCGGGCGCATTATTGACCACACAGGGTTCCTAGTACTGCCTGCGCTATCAGAGCCTTTGACTGCGTGGGCTTGGACTTTTGGGCCGGGGATAGCTTTTGTTGTGTTGTTCTTAGCATTGATTTTGGGAACACGCCAGCTGAAAAAGGTGGAGCCTGTAGAGGCCGTGATGGACATGCCTGAGCAAGCGCCTTCTCGAAGCATTGTCAGACTAATAATCTCAGGCCTCATCATAACAGGAATCATTATTGGGTATATAGGTATTGCATCAACTTCACCAATTGATGACATGGAGCGTCTCGGCGGATTACTCTCCTCTTATTGGGGTGCAGGGCTTGGATTGTTGCTCGCCTATGGCTTGTCGGATCGAGTGATGGTGAAACCAGTTGTTACCTTGATAGGTCGACTATTGCCACTGAACTGGCTGGACAGCTGGGTACTTGCCAGAACATCGGCCCGTCGACGAGCTACGTTGTCTACCTCTGTTGTTACCCCATTAGTTGTGGCAGCAGCGTCGGTCGGCTGTATTTTCGGCATGATTAACCAAACTGAGAACATTATGCTTGTCTCGGGTGCAAACGAATCAGACCTTCAGGTCAGTCCAACAAGCCAAATCATCCTGATCTTTGGTGCGCCCGTCATTATCGCCGCTTTTTCTGGTGTGATTGCCGTGTCTCTCACGAATGAGTGGAGACGACATGACGTTGCCTTGCTGCAAACCTTGGGCGCAACTGCAGCTTCAATTCGGTGGTCTTCTGTATTTGAATGCATAATTTATTTCTTATCGGCTGCTGTAATTTCCTCGATTATTCTAGGATTTAATGCTTTAGCCATCGGTGTCGCATTTGGACAAGGTCCGGTTCCGGACGCAAGCCCGGTATGGATTGGAAACGAAACCTATTTCCTGCTTATTGCCGGATTTTCGCTACTTGCAGTATCTATTGTGATTCCAACATTTAAGGAATCCAGAAAGCTCAATATTACTGCAATCTCGCATTAAGGAAAATAAAATGACTAATATTATCGAGACACAAGAACTAAAAAAAATCATTTTTGATCAATAAAAAGGAAAAAGAACAAGTCATTAAGGGGATCAACTTTTCTGTGATTGAGAACGAGTTTATCTCAATCGTTGGCCCTTCTGGATCGGGAAAATCAACGTTTCTTTACTGCATTTCTGGACTCGTACAAGCTGACTCTGGGCACAGTTTTTTGTGTGGAGTTGATTTGGTGACTGCCTCCAAAAAGCAGCGAAGCGATATTCGTCGTAAAAACGCGAGCTTCGTTTTTCAAGATTATAATTTGGTAGATTCCATGACATCCCTGGAAAACGTCCAGCTGGGCTTACGATTCGTATCTAAAAAGATTGCGAAAAAGGAACTGAATAACCTTTTTGAAAAGTTTGGGTTAGCCGAACGGAAGAACTATTATCCTGCCCAACTTTCTGGTGGCCAACGCCAACGAGTGGCGATTATCAGAGCCTTAGCCACGAAGCCTCGAGTGTTGTTCGCCGATGAGCCGACGGGTGCGTTGGACTCTCGGTCTGGGAGCTTAGTCATGAACGAACTTGCAGAGCTCAGCCGACAAGGCGCTGCTGTGGTCATGGTGACGCATGATTTAGATGTGGCAGCACAGGCACAGCGTGCCGTTGTCTTGTCGGATGGAAGGTTGATAAAGAACCTTGAGAACCCAACAAGGCAAGAACTGTTCCAAGCACTTGATGCGAATAACGGAAGTGAGGAGAAGTTGTAGTTTGCATTTCATGAAGAGGATAGGTGCATTTGGGTTTTGTATGCGGGGTATGCAAAGGGACTATTGGGAATGAGGTGCCTGGTTTTCTTCGGCTTTTGCCTAGGTTTTCCATTGTCTCGTGCCCTGAAGTGCCAGTCCTAAAATCTTCTTCAACCGCGCAGTGAAAAACGTGGCACCATGTAATATATGGCACAAACAGTACCCGCATGCGGCCTACAACGGGGAGAACGCAACTACCGGTTAGCCACCGTCGCGGTCCTGGCAGCGGGGCTGGCCGTATTCAACGGGCTGTATGTCACCCAGGCTATGCTGCCTGCGCTTGTCGACGCCTTCGACACCACACCAACCGTCGCAGCGCTGACAGTCTCCGTCGCCACGGGAATGTTGGCAATCTGCGTGGTTCCCGCCTCGATCCTCTCGGAACGCTTTGGCCGCAACCGAGTGCTAATTATTTCCGCCATCGCGGCCTCGCTCATCGGCCTGACGCTTCCGCTCGCCCAAACCATCCACCAGCTCATCGCCTTGCGGTTGCTGCACGGTGCTTTCATCGCTGGCACGCCCGCGGTAGCCATGGCCTGGCTGGCTGAAGAGCTTGACCACCGTTTCCTGGCCCGCGCCATGGGCGTCTACGTCGCAGGTAATTCCGTCGGTGGGCTCACCGGCCGGTTGCTCCCGTCGATGCTGCTAGAAGTCACCGACTGGCGCGTAGCAATCTTCTGTGCATCCCTCCTAGCTCTCGGCTTCGCCATCATCGTGGCGCTCACCCTGCCGCGCCAGCAGTTCTTCCAGCCGAAGGCCCTGCGGTTTCGCGCCGAATACGAATCCATGGTCACACACTGGAAAACGCCATCGCTGGCGGCCATGTTTCTCATCGCTTTTCTCGCCATGGGCGTGTTCGTTTCTTTGTATAACTTCCTGGCATTCCGCTTGATCGACTATTTCGAGCTGTCCCCAGGCATCGTCGCACTGGCATTTTTGGCCTACCTCAGCGGCACCTATTCCGCTGCCCGGGCAGGTGTGCTGGCGGAAAGATTCTCCCGCGGCACAGTGCTGGTCGTTTCTACCAGCGCATTCATCATCGGGCTGCTACTTACCGCCACCCCGTGGCTGTGGCTTACCCTGACCGGATTGCTGATTTTTACCGCGTCCTTCTTCGCTGCCCATTCCATCGCTTCTGGCTGGGTGGGCGCCATCGCCGAGCACAACCGCGCCGAGGCATCCAGCATGTACGTGCTGTGCTACTACCTGGGCTCGTCGGTCGTCGGCGCGCTGGCCGGCTTGACTTTTACTGCCCTACCATGGTGGGGCTTCGTCGGCACGCTTGCACTGTTAGCTAGTGCAATGCTGGCGCTCGGGGTTTTCGCACACGCCAAAGAGCAAAGCAACGACGACGCCGCTTAGCTAAGCACCCGCCCGAGCCGCCCCGCGCATTCGTGGAACACCCGGCGCGCCCGCGCACAACCAATCCCGCACCACGCGGGTGGCCTGACAATCACCCCGGTTATAGCCCAACAGCTGCTGACGTAACCGCAGCGCTTCCGCCCCAGTGCCGACGGCTCTGCGCCGTGCATTCACCGATTGCTCACCATCGACATCCTCATCCGGCCAGGTATACCCCGCCGTCGCTGCCACCTGTTTCAGCCCCATGCCCGCGGTATCAGCCAAAAACTGCTTGGCATAGCGGAACACATCCACCCATTGCGTAGAGCCAATAAAAGCATCAATCTCTTTGCTCGTGGGCACGCCCGGTTGCCCCGCAAAACGCTTCGCCGACCTACGCATCCAGTGGTTTTCCCCGTGCGCGGAATAGCAATAGGCGCGAAAGCTCATGCCGGCTGCTTCTGCTTGTCGACGCCGCGTGCACACGTAATCCCAAAAGTCCGCGAAATTCTTCGCCTCTGCAGCCCCACCGAGCTCGTCCCACGTGACAAACGGGTGGTAGTCCGCGCCATCCCACACGCCCCACAAGTACGCGCCTTGGTCTAGGTAGGCTTCCATGTCGATGTCCAGCTCGACGTCGGCACGCGGTATCCGCATCTCTTCTGCCTGCTGGCGCGCCAGAAACGGGATTCCCCGGCGCCACGCATCTGCCAATTGTGGGTAATCGCCGGCGATAGCGGAATCAGCCCGGCGTAGCGCCTCCACGGTGGTGATCCCGCGTTCGCGCAATTGATCGGCGCGGTCACCAGACAAAAACAAACTGATATCGTCGGCGTCGCGTAACTCTTGCTCGCAATAGTCCCAGAACCGACAGCTCGCGCATTCTTTCCTGCGCCGTGGTGCCTGCGGTAATGCCTCCGGCTGCACAGCAGCAAGCGCATTCGATAACCCGCGCTGGAACCGTTGGGTATCCATCAGGAAAATCCGGCGACGATCCTGCCCGATCAAACCACCACGACCGGTAGCCAGCCCGAGTTCGTCGAGCGCTCGTGCTGCCAGGCCCAACCGGTAACCGTCAACGGAATGCTGACGCAAGGCGAATTGCTCGGTGATGGGTTGGCCCAGCCCGGCGCGGTGAGTGGGAAGAACAGCTACTGCGCCACCGGCTTTTTCTCGCGCCACGCGGTGGTTGCTGACCATCACCGGCAGGTAGGCGTTGTCCCCGGTGCGCACCAGAGCGTCGACGGAGACTTTCCAGTCCACAGGAGTGTTGCCATCGTTGCCAGCCTGCCCGTTGTGCGGAGTATCAGCCCCGCCAGGCGTACCCATGCTTCCGGCGGTGTCCCCGGTTTCAGGATTACCCGTGGTTCCCGCCAGCACCGCGCCGGTTACCAAATCCGGCTGCCACGCGAGTGCTTCTAAGGTATCGAATTCCCGGCGTTCGACCGCTGCGG
>NZ_LZMN01000050.1:0-43967 GCF_001665955.1 Corynebacterium sp. EPI-003-04-2554_SCH2473622
CAAACAAAGAACACAACCACCAGAACCAACATCCTGTGAAGTTATTTTCTCTGTCAGCCCCTCGCGGCGACTTGGATTAATCTACACACGTTATAGATTGTTCACAAATCGCCAGGTCATAAGGCATAAATCGCGATATATAACTTGCCTTATATCGTGACTTTCGCCCCGGCAAAGTTTTTCTTTCCACGCCGTAGTACCAACCATTTGCCATGCAACAGGTCGTCCGTTTCTGGCTCCCATTCAGCTGATTCTATGCGCTGGTTATTCACATATGCACCGCCTTCTTTGATCGTTCGACGAGCAGCGCCTTTGGATTCCGCTAAACCGGAAACAACCAACAGATCTACGATTGAACGTGCTTCACCTGCACAGATTTCCGCAACTGTGGTTTCTTGTAGCGCACCTTCTAGCGTCCGCTCATCGAGGTCTGCCAAATCGGCGCGACCGAATAAAGCTTGCGACGCCAGTTGCACGGCTTTTCGTGCTTCCACTCCGTGAACCAGGTCGGTCATTTCTTCAGCCAGCCGCCGTTGCGCGGCACGCTTGTGCGGTTCTTCGGCTACGGCACGCTCGTATTCAGCAATTTCTTCTTGTAAAAGGAACGTGAACATCTTGAGATAACGCACAACATCGGCATCACCAGCATTCACAAAATACTGGTACCACGCGTAAGGACTAGTTTTTTCCGGGTCCAACCATAGCTTTCCGCCCCCAGTGGATTTCCCAAACTTCTTCCCGCTGGCATCTGTAACCAATGGGACTGTTAGCGCGTGGGTTTTCGCACCAGAAACACGACGGTTCAAATCAACACCAGAAATGATGTTGCCCCATTGGTCCGAGCCACCAATCTGCAAAACCACATCGTGTTCTTTGTTCAAGTACAGGTAATCATTGGCTTGCAACAACATGTAGGAAAACTCAGTGTAAGAAATTCCATCCGATTCCAAACGACGCTTCACGGTGTCACGGTCCAACATGGTGTTCAGCGAGAAGTTTTTTCCGATATCTCGCAGGAATTGCACGACAGACATTCCCATCGTCCAGTCCGCGTTATTGACCAATGTCGCAGCGTTATCGCCCGTGAAGTCTACAAACTGTCGCAGCTGTTGTTTAATCGCAGAGACGTTAGCTTCAAGCTCCGCTTCGCTGAGCATCGAGCGCTCCCCCACATCACGAGGGTCTCCAATAAAACCAGTAGCACCACCTGCCAAAACAAACGGCCGATGACCTGCTTCTTGAAAACGCCGCAACATAATCATCGGAACCAAGTGGCCAGCGTGCAAGGAATCCCCAGTCGGATCGAATCCGCAATACAACGCGATGGGCTTCGATGTCGCTTCGCGCAGCTCATCGAGATCAGTGGACTGATTAATCAGACCACGCCATTGCAGTTCAGCAACGATATTGTTCATGGTTAATTCTCTCCTTGGGAATCATTCGGCCACTCCATTGCTTCGTCGGCAAGCAGCACAGGCACATTCTCGTCAATACGGTAGGCAATGCCTTTCCGTTCATTGACGAGCACGTTTTCTGCTTCGCGATACACCAATGGACCTTTGTCTTGTGGACAGGCCAAAATTTCCAATAACCGGGGATCAAGACTCATGCGGCTAGCTTATCGCTTCGCTTTATCCGCGACAGTGATAGAGGCCCATTCACGGAACTCGGTGGCTGCCTTTTCCACGGATTCGCGCTGTTCGTCGACGCGGACACCAGCAGTTCCGCCACGGGTTGCTCGCGATGCCACCGCGCCATCAATGGTCAGTACATCACGAACCTCTGGGGTCAATCGCCTGTCGACGCTTGCAAGCTGCTCATCGGAGAGATCCACCAGATCAACCCCTGCTTGTTCAGCTAAGCGGACGCACGAACCAGACGCTTCGTGTGCTTCACGGAATGGGACTCCCTGACGCACCATCCACTCGGCCAAGTCCGTGGCCAAGGTAAACCCGCGGGGTGCGAGTTCACGCATCCGGTCTTCGTGGAATACCAGCGTAGAAACCAAGCCCGTCATTGCGGGAAGCACCAAGTTTAACTGGGCAAAACCGTCGACAAGCGGTTCTTTGTCCTCTTGCAAATCGCGGTTATACGCCAGAGGCAAAGCCTTGCACGTCGAAAGCAGCCCGGTGAGATTACCAATTAGCCTGCCAGTCTTCCCACGCTGCAGTTCCGGAATGTCCGGGTTCTTTTTCTGCGGCATGATCGATGAGCCCGTGGACCATTCATCGCTCAAGGTGACATAGCCAAATTCTGGCGTCGACCAGGCAATAATTTCTTCGGACAGGCGGGACATGTCGACGGAGATCTGCGCCAACACGAATGCTGCTTCCGTAGCAAAATCTCGCGATGAGGTTCCGTCCAAAGAGTTTTCCGCAGAACTGTCAAAGCCCAGCTCCTCCGCGATAGCTTCTGGGTCCAGCTGCAACGAAGAACCAGCCAACGCACCAGAACCATAGGGCGATACTGCCAAACGCTTATCTAAATCGCGGAGTCGATCAAGATCGCGCAGCAACGGTTGTGCGTGGGCCAGCAAGCCGTGCGCCAACAAGATCGGCTGCGCAGCCTGGAAATGAGTCTTACCCGGCATGATTACACGTGGGTGTGCTTTTGCCTGTGCCGCAAGCGCGTCGATGAGGTCGACAACTTGCGTAGCTACGTCGCGAATGGCGTCGCGTACCCACATGCGGAATAACGTGGCAACCTGGTCGTTACGTGAACGACCTGCCCGCAACCGGCCTCCCAATTCCTTGCCAACACGATCAATCAGGCCACGCTCCATCGCACCATGCACGTCTTCATCGCCAGGATCCGGCGTAAACTCGCCCGATTCGACATCACGGCCAAGCTGGTCAAGACCAGCGAGCATTGCCTCCAAGTCCTCATCCGAGAGCAACTCAGCTTTATGTAAAACACGGGCGTGAGCTTTCGAGGCAAGCACATCATAAGGTGCAAGAACCCAATCAAAGTGCGTGGATACAGATAGCGCAGCCATGGCATCGGACGGACCGCCTGAAAAGCGTCCGCCCCACAGTGCGCCTTCGTTCGTGGAATGCGCCTGAATTCCAGCCATTAGTTATTTGCCTCGCGATCACGCTTGTTAGAAATCTGGGTGGACAGACCGTGCAACTGAACGAAGCCTTTCGCGGCGGTCTGGTCGAAGGTATCGCCAGTATCGTAAGTAGCCAGGTTGAAATCATACAGCGACTGGTTTGAGCGACGGCCGTTAACGATGATGTTGCCGGCGTGCAATACCAGACGGATATCGCCGGTGACGTGCTCCTGGGTCGACTGGATAAAAGCATCCAACGACTTCTTCAATGGGCTGAACCACAGGCCGTCGTAAACTTCTTCAGACCAACGGGCATCGATGCTGCGCTTGTAACGAGCAACCTCACGCTCCAGGCAGACGTCTTCGATGGCTTCGTGCGCCTTAATCAACACCATCGCGCCCGGGGCTTCGTAGACTTCACGAGACTTGATACCAACCAAACGGTCTTCCACCATGTCCAACCGGCCTACGCCCTGCGCACCTGCACGGCGGTTGAGCTCTTCAATAATTTCAAGCGGAGAAAGCTTCTTGCCATCAACAGCAACCGGGCGTCCGGCTTCGAAAGAAATGATCACTTCGTCTGGAGCGTTACCCAGCGCTGGGTCCTCAGTGTATGCGTAGAGATCTTTTGTTGGAGGGTTCCACAAGTCTTCCAGGAAGCCAGTCTCGACAGCACGGCCCCATACATTTTGGTCAATCGAGAATGGTGATTTCTCCGATTGCTCAATCGGCAAATCAATCTCGTTAGCAAACTCGATGGCTTTATCACGAGTCCAGGCATAGTCACGCGCTGGCGCAATGATGTCCAGTGATGGATCCAACGCACGGAAGGAAACTTCGAAGCGAACCTGGTCATTACCCTTACCAGTGCAACCGTGAGAGACGTGCGTGCCGCCGTGTTCTTGGGCAGCCTGCACCAGGTGCTTGACGATCAGCGGACGCGAAATCGCAGACACCAGTGGGTACTGCTTCATGTACATGCCATTGGCCTGGACCGTCGGCAAGCAATATTCTTCAGCGAACTCGTCGCGAGCATCGACGACAATGGATTCCACAGCGCCGCAATCCAGTGCACGCTGACGGACCGATTCCATGTCTTCGCCCCCCTGGCCCAGGTCTAGTGCCACGGCGACAACTTCGCCTTCCGTTTGGCGTGCCAGGTATGGAATAGCTACTGAGGTGTCCAAACCTCCGGAGTACGCAAGTACGATGCGGTTTTTCATGATCGTTCCTTTACTGTTGTTTGTTGCTTTCGGTTGTTCCGGGCGCTATCGACGAGAAGCGTGACCCGCCGTTGGTACGGAGCCAACACCGTCCGGATTCAGTGTAGAGGCCCGCCATTGTTTAACAATGTTCGGGGTTTTGGGTACTTTTCGCGCTGGGGTTACTCGGGGTCAATCGTGGCTGCCCCATCCGCCAAGGAGTCGATGAGTTCTTTTCCAGTGAGCGGATCACGTGCGAGCACAAAGACGGTATCATCACCAGCAATCGTGCCGACGATGTCGGATACACCCACTCGGTCAATGAAACTCGCGAGGTAGGGCGCGGCACCGGGCGGCGTACGCAGCACCGCTGTATTCGCCGAGTGATCAGCTGCAACCACGAGATCAGCCATCATTTTGCGGAGTTTATCCCGAGGCCCGGACGCAGACGGTACTTGTAGTGATTCGGCGTCGCCGACCACATAAAAGCTGCGCCCGTCGACGGGTTTGACCTTCCGAGCGCCGAGCTCGTCAAGGTCTCGAGACAGCGTGGCCTGGGTGGTTTCGAAGCCTTCGGCCAATAAGAGCTTGGATAGTTGCGCCTGCGAATAAATGCGCGTCTGTTCCAGCAATTCCACGATCCGTGCTTGGCGCCCGGTACGGGAGTAGGTGTGTGTCATAGCTTCCTCGCTTTCGCTACTGGATTACCGGAGGCAATGCCCAGCAACCACACAAGCACGGCCTTTTGTGCATGCAGACGGTTTTCTGCCTCGTCAAAAACACGTGAAGCTGGGCCATCAATGACCTCTGCCGTGACTTCATTACCACGATATGCCGGAAGGCAGTGCAGGAAAATCGCGTTTTCTGCGGCCTTGTCCATGATTTCTTGCGTTACCCGATACGGCACGAATGGCGTGGTGCGATCTTTACCGTCGCCTTCTTGCCCCATGGATACCCAAGTATCAGTGATCACGACTTCCGCGCCCGCCACATCTGCCGGATCCGCACTCACGGTCACATTGCCGCCAGTAATTTTTGCTTGTCGACGAGCACGATCAACGAATTTCACCTGCGGTTGGAAATCTTCGGGTGAAATGATCCACACATCCATACCAGCCATCGCCAGGCCCAGCATGTAGGAGTTAGCCATGTTCTGGTCGCCGTCGCCCAGATATGCAACTTTCTTGCCGGACAATCCTGCTGCTCCTTTGTCTGGGCAGAGAGATTCCGTCATGGTCTGCAGATCTGCCAAGATCTGGCACGGGTGGAAATCATCTGAAAGCGCGTTGATGACAGGCACGGTGGCGTGTGCCGCCATATCTTCTAAGCCTGCTTGCTCGTACGTGCGCCAGGCAATCGCCTCGACGTAGCGCGAAAGCACCCGCGCAGTATCGGCAACAGTTTCACCTTTGCCCATCTGGGAGGCGCCGGCCTCGGTAACGATGGCACTTCCTCCCAGCTGAGCGATACCGGCATCGAAAGAAAAACGGGTACGAGTCGAAGTCTTATCGAAGACGACTGCCACACTGCGGCCGCCGGACAATGGGCGGTGGCTCAGCGGGTCGGCTTTCAATTCAGCAGCGAGAGCAAGAATTTCTTTTTGCTCAGCGGGAGTAATCGAATCATCCGCCAATAAATGACGAAGCTGTGAAGGTTGTGCTTGCGATGTCATAAAAGTCCTTAATCGAGTATTTCTTGCAGTATTGTTACGCATTCATCGACGTGTCGTCGTTCGATAATTAGCGGTGGAGTCAAGCGCACGACCTTGTCACTTGGAGCGTTAAGGATCAGGCCGCGCTCGAGACCTGCAACGACGACCTCTTTCGCGTTCGCTGACTCGAGCACCACTCCGAGCATCAAACCGGTACCGCGAACTTCCGAGACTGCGGAAAGCTGCTGCAGCTGGCTGCGAAGATACGCACCGATTTCACGTACGTGCTGCAAGAATCTTTCATCCAGAGTGTTAAGCACCGTGCGGGCTGCTGCCAAGACCACAGGATTTCCACCAAACGTGGTGCCGTGCTGGCCGGGCTGGAGGTATTGTGCAGCTGCACCGCGAGCCAGCACTGCCCCCATCGGCAGACCACCGCCGAGGCCTTTGGCCATGGTGACGACGTCTGGAACCACTCCGGCGTACTCATGGGCGAAAAACTTTCCGGTTCGTCCTACCCCGGTTTGTACCTCATCAGCGACCATAAGAATGCCGTAGTCGTCGCACAGCTGACGCACTGCAGCCAGGAAACCTTCCGGCGCGGGAATCACCCCGGTTTCGCCTTGAATTGGCTCGGCGAAAATCGCGGCAATGCCGTCAGGATCTTCCTCGACGATCTCACGCAGTTTCTGCACGTCGCCGTAGGGGTAGAAATCCACACCACCTGGCAGCGGTTCAAATGGGGCTCGTTTTTCTGGTTGTCCCGTCAGCGCGAGTGCGCCCATAGTGCGCCCATGAAAGCCGGCCTCTGCTGCCAATACCCGGCCACGACCTGTCAGGCGGGCAATCTTGAACGCAGCCTCATTAGCTTCCGCCCCGGAATTGCAGAAAAACACCCGAGCGCTGTCGTCTTTGCCATCAGCGAAGCGCTGTTTCAGCGAAGTAGCAACCTCAACAGAATGCGGGGTGGCGAAGATGTTTGAGGTATGCCCCAGTGTGGCGATCTGCGTGCTCACAGCCTCGACAATATCCGGGTGCGCTTGCCCCAAAGCATTGACCGCGATGCCAGCTAGCATATCGAGATAACGCTTCCCCTCAGTATCTGTGAGATACATGCCTTGCCCACCGGTTAAACTGATAGCGGGGATCCCGTAGTTATTCATCAATGCACTAGACCAATCGTTTGCTGTTTTCTGCATCATGCGTGATCATCCTTTCGCAGCACGGTTCCGCCGGGATAGTCCCTGCTTCGGTGATTATTTGGCAACACCATGGTGCCCACACCGCCTTCGGTGAGTAGCTCCAGCACCACCGAGTGCGCTTCCCTGCCGTCGATAACATGGGCTGCATTAACGCCACCGCGAACTGCATTGAGGCAGGCTTCCATTTTCGGGATCATGCCGCTATCCAGCCCCGGTAACAAGGCGTCGAGCTCGTCAACTTCAATGGTAGAAACCAGCGAATCGCGGTCCGGCCAGTCTTTATAAAGGCCTTCCACATTGGTCAGTACCAACAAACGTTCCGCCCCAATCGCAGAAGCTAATGCTCCAGCAGCAATATCGGCGTTAATGTTGTACACCTCGCCGTCGTGATCAGGCGCAATTGTGGAAACCACAGGAATGCGCCCGGCAGCAATAATGTCCATCAAGGCTTCCGGGTTGACGCTGACGATATCACCCACGTGTCCGATATCTACTTGTTCTCCCTCGATATCTAGATAGCGCTTTTCTGCGGTAAACAGCCCCGCATCTTCGCCAGAGGTTCCGACCGCATACGGCCCATGGGAATTGATAAGACCTACCAAATCACGGCCAACTTGCCCAAACAACACCATGCGAACGACATCCATGACCTCTGGAGTAGTAACCCGAAAGCCGCCCTTAAACTCCCCTTCAAGGCCAAGACGCTCTAGCATCTCCGTAATCTGCGGTCCACCGCCGTGGACAACTACGGGTCGAGCCCCGATCGTGCGCAACAACACCATGTCTTTCGCAAACGCTGCTTTTAACTCGTCATCCACCATGGCATTGCCGCCATACTTGACGACGACTATCTTGTCGCGAAGGTGTTGTAGCCATGGCAATGCTTCAGACAGCACTGCTGCTCGGTCGCGGTTACTGAGGTGTTCCAACATGGCCACGGGCTCCTTATTTCCTGGTTTTTGTCTTGGGGACGCGTTATGAGCTGTATGCCGAATTAATTTCGACGTAGTCATGAGACAGGTCAGTGGTGCGCACGAAAGCGCTGCCCGGACCACCGGTGCCAAGATCTACTCGGACGTCGATATCAGCCCCAGACAGGTCGACCTCGCGTGCAGCCGGCGTACCAGTGGTGGCTTTGCAGACCGCATGATTGTTGAAATAGACGCTGATGTTATCCGGATCCATGTCCGCATCAGCCATACCGACGGCGGCCAAAACGCGCCCCCAGTTGGGATCTGAACCAAACATGGCACATTTGAAAAGGTTGTCGCGGCCCAGCGTGCGAGCGGCATTGAGCGCCTGTAAGTCATCCGTGGTGCCTTCGACAGTGATTTTCACGCGCTTGGTGACACCTTCGGCATCCGCTTGCAATTGGTCTGCCAAGTCCGCACAGGCCGCGAGAACCGCTTCATTCAATGCTTCTTGCGTGGTAGTCTCACCGGATGCCCCGCTGGCCATCAGTACCACGGTGTCGTTCGTGGAGGTCGATCCGTCCACATCGAGGGTGTCAAAAGTCAGCGCAGTTGCTTTCTGCAACGCAATAGCGAGTTGTTCTGGGGTAGCTGACAAGTCCGTCGTCAAGCACACCAACATGGTGGCCAGCGATGGTGCCATCATGCCTACACCTTTGCCCATTCCACCGAGGCTCCAGCCATCGCCATTCACCAGAGTTTGTTTCACCGTGGTATCGGTGGTCATGATCGCTCGTGCTGCACCCTCGCCATGGTCTGGGCTATTTCCCAACACACCAGGTAGTTTTTCGATACCAGCCGATACGTTGTCCATCGGCATCGGCTCACCAATCAGCCCGGTTGAACATACAGCTACGTGGTTGGAGTCGAAATTCAGTAATTCAGCAAGTTCAGTCTGCATCTGCTGTGCGTCGCGAAGCCCCAGTGCACCATTGCACGCGTTGGCATTGCCAGCGTTATACAGCACTGCGCGCAACTGACCGTCGGCAAGAGCTTCACGCGAGACCTTAACCGGCGCAGCCACCACGCGGTTCCGAGTGAAAACACCTGCCGCGGAAAATTCTGGGCCATCGTTGACAACTAACGCTAGGTCAGTCTTGCCGGAGGGCTTGATTCCCGCTTTGACACTCGCCGCCCGAAATCCCTGTGGCACGGTAACTCCGCGGGCACTATGGGCGCATTCTCTATTCGCTCCTGCCTGTGGCGTGGAGCTATCTGCGCTGCTCTCTGGGTTGGTCATAGGAAATCCTCGTAGTTTTATGGTTGGCTAAAACATTTGTGCCGGCGCTGTGCGCAAAGCTGGTATTAGCTTCGTTGGCGTTTTATTCGGCGCATCTACGGTTCCCCCTCGTCGGGTTAGGGCGCTAGGCCTGGGTGAGTAAGCCCGGCGGTTTCCTCAAACCCCAGCATCAGGTTCATGCATTGCACAGCCGCTCCACCGGTCCCTTTGGTTAAGTTGTCGAGTACTGCGGTGATCAACAAAGTGTTGGTTGCTTCGTTGACCTCGGCTTGTATCTGGCAAGTGTTTGCGCCAATGACATGTTGCGTTTCCGGTTGCTGACCTGCAGGGAGCACCTGAATGAATGGCTCATCACGGTAGAAATCATGAAAGATATCGGTGATTTCTTCTTGCGACAACGGCGCCGTAAGTTGTGCGGTAGCCGTGGTCAAAATTCCGCGGGTTGCGGGTGCAAGCACCGGCGTGAAGTTGATGCGGTAGTCCTGATCGCGGATTTCGCGGAGGTTTTGCACCACTTCTGGGTTGTGGCGGTGCTTGCCGGAGGTGTTATAAGCACGCAGGTTACCCGTGGTTTCAGACCCTAACAGCGCAACCGCGGCCTTTTTACCAGCACCAGACGTACCGGTAATCGAGACGATGTTGATTGCCGGTTCGATTACTGCTGCCGCTACGGCAGGCAGTAAAGCAAGCGTCATTCCCGTGGGAAAACACCCAGGAACAGCTACCTTGTTTGCTGCCGCAATTTCAGCGCGGTGCCCTGGCATTTCTGGAATACCGTACGGCCACTGGCCTGCATATTCCCCGCCATAGTACGCATCCCAGTCCGCTTTCTTCTGTAGCCGGAAATCAGCCGCACAGTCAATGATTATGGTGTCGTTTGGCAGCTGCTTCGCCAACTCTGCAGAGTGCCCGTGTGGCAGGCCCAAGAAAACAACATCGTGACCAGACAGAATTTCGACTGTGGTGTCTTCAATCATACGATCACGTAGCTGTAACAAATGCGGCATCTGCTGTGAAACAGACTTACCGGCATGTGAGCGGCCAGTCAGTGCACCGATTCGCAAGTCACCATCCCGATAACGCGGATGGTTCAGCAACAAGCGGAGAATCTCACCGCCTGCATAACCGGTAGCTCCTGCTACAGCAACTGAAATCGTCATAGCGCCACCCTAGCAAACTTTATGCAAGAAAGTGCAAATTATTCAATCATGAATATTTACCGGCCTTTCTTCGCAGAAAACCGCGGCGTGGCCACCTTTAGGCGTACAGTGGGACACATATCGTAACCCACATCACCTTAAGGAGTGACCCATGTCTAGCACTGGTTCAATTTCTGCTTCACCCGACGGCTTGCTCATGGCCCTTGTGCAGTACCGCGTCCCCATCGTTGAAAGCCCAGAAGACGTACAGAAAAACGTGGACGAGATCTGCCGCCGTGTAGCATCAACCAAAGCCGGTTATCCGGACTTGGACTTGATCGTTTTCCCGGAATACTCCACATCGGGGCTCAACACCGCAATCTGGTCCTATGATGAATTCCTCATCGCAGTTGACTCTCCTGAGGTCGATCAGTTCCGCAAAGCGTGTAAAGACAACGACGTTTGGGGCGTCTTCTCCATCATGGAGCCACACCATGAAGAAGGAAAGCCGCCATTTAATACCGCGATCATCATCGACAACACTGGTGAACTAGCCCTCCACTACCGCAAGCTACAGCCCTGGACACCAATCGAGCCCTGGTCGCCCGGTGACCTCGGAATGCCTGTTTGTGACGGGCCAAAAGGATCCAAGCTTGCCGTCAATATTTGCCACGACGGCATGTTCCCGGAACTGGCCCGCGAAGCAGCATATAAAGGCGCAAATGTCTATATCCGCATTTCTGGTTACAGCACGCAGGTGCAAGATCAATGGATAATGACCAACAAGACCAATGCGTTCCAGAACCTCATGTTCACCGCATCCGTCAACTTGGCAGGATACGACAATGTCTTCTATTACTTCGGTGAAGGCAATGTGTGCAACTACGACGGAAACCTCATCGCGGAAGGCCACCGTAACCCAGACGAGATTGTCACCGCCGAGATCTTCCCGGCGCTTGCCGATAAGGCTCGCATCAACTGGGGCTTGGAAAACAACATCTTCAACCTGGGCAATCGGGGCTATGTCGCTGTTCCTGGTGGCGCCACCGAAAACTACCTCACCTGGATCGATGATCTCGCCAAGGGGCAGTATAAGCTCCCGTGGGCGGATGAAGTACGCATTAAAGACGGCTGGAAGTACTACCCAGATGGCCCACAGCTGGGACCATTACCAGAAAAGTTCAAGAAATAAGAGGCCGTCTTTCCGGTAAAGCTTTCGTTCCAGAAAGCCTTAAAGCCAGAAAGCCTTAAAGGCTGATTGTCTCCTGTGGCTAACACGATGTCAGAGCGATGTCGTGTTAGCCACTTTTTGTTTAGCGATGCACACTCGCCATGCTCAAAAACACCCCCCGCTGGCGGATTCA
Source organism: Corynebacterium sp. EPI-003-04-2554_SCH2473622 (assembly GCF_001665955.1). NCBI lineage: Bacteria > Bacillati > Actinomycetota > Actinomycetes > Mycobacteriales > Corynebacteriaceae > Corynebacterium > Corynebacterium sp. EPI-003-04-2554_SCH2473622. The sequence continues at coordinate 11,822 of NZ_LZMN01000050.1, forward strand.
TAGAAAATCCGAAAGCTGTTCAACAACCCCAGTTGTTTTCATAACCTGAGTCACTTATTCTAAGAACACTTGGGCGTAGCCCGTGTCACATTCTCTTTATGTGATGCCGCCAGGCACTTTAGCCTGCCGAGCGTTACACTCCACCGACTGGAAGGTGAATAAGTCATATGTCAGAACAAAAACCCCAGCCGCACGGCGGCGCAATGGGGCCGACAACAGACGGAAGGCGTGCATCCTATCTTGATGAGGATCAAGGCCTATCCAAAGGAATGGGTCAACGTCAACTACAAATGATCGCTATAGGTTCCGCGATCGGAACCGGCTTGCTGTTAGGTACCGGGGGACGTCTGGAACAGGCCGGACCATTCCTTGCAGTCCTCTATCTCGTTTGCGGTTTCTTCGGCTATATCATTCTGCGCGGACTGGGCGAGCTGATCGTTTACCGGCCGTCATCGGGTTCGTTCGTGTCTTATGCCCGTGAATTCTATGGCGAAAAAGCAGCCTTTATTACAGGGTGGCTGTATTGGGGCAACTGGGCGATGACCATCATCGCAGACTCCACCGCGGTGGCCCTCTACATCCTTTGGTTTGATCGCTACACGTCCGTTCTGGACAGCATCCCGCAATGGCTGCTCGCACTGGGAGTCGTCGTATTCATCCTGGGCTTCAATATGCTTTCGGTCAAGATCTTCGGCGAACTGGAATACTGGTTCTCCTTGATCAAGATCGTTGGGCTCTTGGTATTCATGGCTCTGGGTATTTGGGTAGTTCTCACCGGCCATCCGCAGGGATACGACACTGGATTCCAGCTCATTAGCGAAGGCGGCGGATGGTTACCAAACGGCTTGTTGCCTGCCATTGTCGTTATCCAAGGTGTTGTTTTCGCATACGCAGGTATCGAACTCGTTGGCACAACTTCGGGTGAAACCAAAAACGTCGAAAAGATCATCCCGAAGGCCGTCAATGCGGTGTTGTTCCGCATCATCTTCTTCTACTTTGGTTCGGTTATGCTGTTGACCATGGTTCTGCCGCACACCGAATACATTGCCGGCGTCTCACCATTCGTGACCTTCTTTGATTCTTTCGGCATTGGCGTAGCTGCACCGATTTTCCAGCTGGTTCTAATCACTGCGGCACTGTCCTCGCTCAACGCGGGTCTGTATTCCACTGGTCGAGTGATGTACAACATGTCGATTTCCGGTTCTGGTCCAAAATTCGGTAAAGCACTGTCAAAGGACGGTGTGCCTTACGGCGGTATCCTGCTTGCCGGAGCCATCGCATTCGCTGGCGTGTTCTTGAACTTCGTGGTCCCAGAAATGGCCTTCGAAATTGTGCTGAACCTGGCAGCTCTGGGAACCATGGCCAGTTGGGCAGCAATCAGCATGGCACACTGGAAATTCGTCAAACTTTCCAAGACCGGTGAGTACGAACGCTCCAGCTACCGCAGTCCGTTTAACGCCTGGGGCGATATCGCAGTTGTGATCTTTATCGGTGTTGTGATCATCCTCATGGCTTTCGACTGGCCGGTGGGAACCTACACATTGGCAGCGTCTCTGCTGCTCATCCCGATGTTCTGGTTAGGCTGGCGGGCGTGCAAACCGCAGGTAATGGCACAGCTAGAAGCTCGCCAAGCTCGAATGAACGCGTACAATGAAGGAAGCAATAGCCAGGAATCTGGCGAATAAATAGCTTTCGAACAGCTCTTCCGGCCAGCCCAAATAATCTTTAGCGGTCGGCCCGGAACGAAGAAGCACAATCCGAAAGGAGACCAAAAATATGGTCAAATTTGTAGATGTCGACAATATGGCACGCTGGATCCAGCGCGAAGGTGTCGAAAAAATCATCACCGGTATGGTTAGCTACCTGGAGAAGGATTACTCCGAGTGGGAGCGTTTCGATCTCATTCCTCGCGTTGCTAGCCACACCCCGTTTGGCGTCATCGAGCTGATGCCGACGTCGAACGGCGAAGAGTACTCCTTCAAGTACGTTAACGGTCACCCATCCAACCCAGCACGCGGTTTCCAGACTGTTACCGCGTACGGCATGCTTGCCGACGTCGACAATGGTTACCCAACCTTCTTGGCTGAGATGACGTTGCTGACTGCATTGCGCACCGCAGCAGTGTCTTCCATGGTGGCCAAGAAGCTGGCTCGCCCAGATTCCAAGACCATGGCCATGATTGGTGCCGGTTCGCAGGCTGAATTCCAGGCTTTGGGCTTCCGTGGAACCCTGGGCATCGAAGACATCCGTATCTACGACGTAGACCCTGAGGCCTTGGAGAAGGTTCGCCGCAACCTGGAACCGCTGGGCTTCAACATCACCGTCTGCTCCACCACCGAAGAAGCTGTCGAAGGTGCCGACATCATCACCACTTGCACCGCGGATAAGGCACAGAACCAGATTCTGGGCACCCAGCACGTCAAGCCCGGCGTACACATCAACGCAGTTGGCGGCGACTGCCCTGGCAAGACCGAGTTGGTAGAAGACATCCTGGATATGTCCACCGTCTTCGTCGAACTGCCTGAGCAGACCCGCATCGAAGGCGAGATCCAGCAGAAGCCAGACGACTACGAGGTTGTTGAGTTCTGGAAGGTCATCACCGGCAAAGAAAAGGGTCGTTCATCCGATGAGGAGATTACCTTGTTCGACTCCGTCGGTTTCGCCATCAATGATTTCTCGGCCTTGCGTTACCTCCGCGACGATGTCGCCGGTACCGAGCTCGAGACCGACATCGACTTGATCGCCAACCCAGAGGATCCAAAGGATCTCTTCTCGCTGGTCGCGGAAGTTCCTTCCCTGGTCTAACTCTGGTCTAAGCGATCTCAAGGGCTTAAGCACGCGGCTTATAAGCGCCTAGGCAGCTCATTAGTAGAGATGCTTAGGCACTAAGCTGAAAAATGCGCACTACCGGTTGGTAGTGCGCATTTTCTATCTGCAACTCTATTCCTTCAGCAATTCTTTTCCATGCTTGAGAGACAGTCCCCCACGCTGTAGATCGAAATCGCAGGCTGATGCTGCCCCAAGAAAAGCTGAAAGAAGCACCAGCACAGTCGGAAACTTTTTATGCACGCATGTGAGCTCCCAGCTCGACGCGAGCCTTCTCTGCAGCTTGCACACGGTATTCATTGACCTCATCATCAGTCAAGGTCCGATCATCGGCGCGGAATACCAAGTTAAATGCTAGCGACTTCTTGCCTGCTCCCAGTTGTTCGCCACGGAAGACATCGAAAAGCTCCACGGATTCCAGCAAGTCACCTGCTGCCGATTCAACGACGCGGCGCACAGTCTCGGCAGGTACCTCGTCGTCGACGACCAGCGCCAAATCTTGGTGCAAAGCCGGGAAGGCCGACAGGCGCGGCGCCGGGAAGGATTCGTCCAACGGCAAAGCGGAAAGATTCAATTCCATAGCGCACGTACGCGCAGGAAGTCCAAGAGCTTCGACAACCTGTGGGTGCAGCTCACCAGCGTGACCAACCACGGTGCCCGCAACACTCAGTTGCGCGCAGCGTCCCGGGTGCCACGGCAAATATTCTGCGTTCGCAATTTCCAGTTCTACCCCACACGCACGCGCCACGATGCGCGCAGACTCGATAGCATCTGCATAGGTGTAATGACGACCGCTACCCCACGGTCCAGTAAATTCCAGCTCACCGGAACCTACGGTTGCCACGTGCAGCGGCTGTCGCGGCAAACTATTGATTACGCTCGCCACGGTGGCATCATCCGGCCGCGCGGCAACCGACGGCATAGGGGTGTGATCCGCAACAGCGAAGCTCACCTGTTGGAGACCGAACAAACCAACCGAGTCACGGCCCCGTGCGACGTTACGGCGTACCGCATCCAGCATCGAAGGCAGCAGCGTGGTTCCCAAAACCGCATGGTCAGATTCCAGCGGGTTTTGCACTGCCACGGTGTTGCGGCGTGGGTCGTCAGCAGCCAATCCCCAAGTGTCGAAAATATCATTAGCAATGAATGGCGTCGGCAAGATCTCCGCATAACCGGAATACGCCAAAGCATGACCAACTGCACGGCGGCGCTTTTGCGCAGGGCTTAACCCGCGCCCTGCCGATGGTGTCGGCAAGATGGTCGGAATATCTTCCAACCCTTCCAAGCGCAATACTTCCTCCACCAGGTCGACAGCAACCGTCAAGTCAGAACGCCAAGTTGGTGGAGTCACACGCAATTGTGCACCGTCCTGGGAGACTTCCGCGCCGATCTCTTCCAGACGCCCGATAACAGTTTGTTCCGGGTAGTCAACGCCAGCGATCCGAGACGGGAAATTGATATCCATGGCAATTTCCGGCGCCGCGGGAACTTCCCCCTGCACACTTCGGGTGGCTTCTACCGTTCCGCCAGCGATCTCCGCGAGCAACGCGCAGGCCAGGTCCAGGCTAATCTCAACCAATGCTGGGTCAACGCCGCGTTCAAAACGACGGGATGCTTCCGAGGACAACTTATGCCGGCGCGAAGTACGCGCCACTGTGATCGGATCCCAGTTAGCGGCCTCGAAGTAGACATCAGTGGTCTCAGCGCTGATTTCAGAGGTGGTACCCCCCATAACACCAGCCAAGGACTGGATGCCAGACTCATCACAGATCACGACGTCTTCTGCATTCAGGGTACGGTCGACGTGATCGAGCGTCTCAAATTTCTCGCCTTCTTCTGCGCACCGCACCGTGAGCCCGCCTTGAATCTTGCTGGCGTCGAACGCGTGCATTGGCTGGCCTAGCAGCAACATCAGGTAGTTCGTGATATCCGTAGCAGCATTGACTGGACGCTGGCCGGAAAGCATCAGTTCGCGCTGCATCCACCATGGTGATTGCGCTTTCGGGTCAATTCCGGTGACTTTGCGGAGACCAAAACGACGAGTCTTAGTGTCCTCGGCGATGTTGACGGACAGGGTTTCGCCGTCGGCAGCAGGCACTCCTTCAGTGCTCAATCCTGCAACAGAAGGGTCGACTGCGGGATCCACATATTTCAAGTCAAACGCCGAGGCGATCTCACGAGACAAACCACGAGCGGAAAGAGCATAGCCGCGGTCCGGAGTGATGTTGACATCGAAGATGACATCGTCCAAGCCCAAATAACCACGGGCATCCTCGCCTGGCTCACCGGCATCAGCCGGGAGAGTCAAAATGCCATCAGATTTATCAGTCAGACCCAGCTCAGCTACCGAGCAAATCATGCCGCGAGACATCTTGCCGTAGGTCTTGCGCTCGCCGATGGCGAAGCCCCCGGGCAACACGGTTCCGGGAAGAGCGATAACCACTAGGTCACCTTCCGCGAAGTTCCGTGCACCACAAATAATTTCCTGCAGCTCGCCTGTGCCATTGGCTTTACCAACGTGCACATGGCAGTATCGGATCGGCTTTTTGAACTCGGTCAGTTCTTCGATGTTTTCCACACGCCCAAACACCAGAGGTCCAGTGGTTTCTTCGATTGCCTCATAGCCTTCAGTTTCAAAACCAACGCGGACATAGCCACCGTCGAAATCGGCTGGACTGACGGCCCACTCCGGGTTGTGCTGGTTCAGTAGACGGCTAACCCAGTTCTGGGTGATCAACATTGTTGCGGCTCCTTATTCTGGGTTGGTGGTTAAGCGTGGATTCCGAATGGCAAGGTAAAGCGGACGTCGCCTTCGACCATATCGCGCATATCCGAGAGACCATTACGGAACTGCAGGGTGCGCTCCAGCCCCATGCCGAAGGCAAAACCAGTGTATTCGTTCGGGTCAACACCAACGGCAGTCAAGACGTTGGGGTTGACCATGCCACATCCGCCCCATTCGATCCAGCCGGCACCGCCCTTTTTGTTTGGGAACCAGACATCGACCTCAGCGGAAGGCTCAGTGAACGGAAAATAGTTTGTACGCATACGCGTGGTGGTCTCTGGGCCGAAAAGCGTTTTTGCCAAGTGATCGAGAGTGCCGCGCAGGTGGGCCATGTTCAGCCCCTTGTCGACGGCTAAACCTTCAATCTGATGGAACACCGGGGTGTGAGTGGCATCGAGTTCATCGGTGCGGAACACTCGGCCCGGGCAAGCAATATAGAGGGGCACATCGCGTTCAAGCATAGACCGAACCTGCACCGGCGAAGTGTGGGTGCGCAACACCTGCTGTGAGCCTGGTTTACCAACGTGGAAGGTATCCTGCAGCGTCCGAGCCGGGTGGTCTGGCTTGAAGTTCAGCGCATCAAAGTTGAAATATTCGGCCTCGACCTCTGGTCCATCAGCGATCTCCCAGCCCATACCGATGAAAATATCTGAAATCCGCTCAGACAAAGCAGTGATTGGGTGCAGCGCTCCAGTTTGGTGCCGTGTGGTCGGAACAGTGACGTCAACTCTTTCCCGGATCAGTTGGGCTTGTCGCTCTTGTTCCTCTAATTCTGCATGAATTTGCGAATAAGCCTTTTCCGCTTTACCACGTGCCATATTAACGGCTTTTCCAGCGGCTTTGCGTTGGTCCTTGGGCAATGAGCCTAATGATTGTCGAGCGCGAGGAATATAAGCGCCATCCCCAAGATGTTGCCGTCGTGCTTCGGCAAGGTCTTCCATAGTGGATGCCGCTGAGAAATCTGCCATAGCTTTCTCAGCAGCAGCATCCAAAGCTTCCTGGCTCAAATCAATATCAGTTCCGTTATCAGGTGCGTTCGACACGTCAGCAGTCCTCGCAGTAATCGGTAGTAGTTAAGAATTCGGTTTCGTCCGCATGCCAGTCTAGCGATCAACAATAGGTAACAGGTAGCGGAGTAGCCTTTACGTGCTCAGCACAAATGCTTTAGCGACGCCGGTTTTGCGCTTTGGCGGATTCGTAAAGGCAGATTGATGCAGCCGTCGCTAGATTCAGTGATTCCGCGTTGCCACGAATAGGGATTGACACTCGGTGATCAGCGCGAGCAGCCACACCCGCAGAAAGACCATGCGCCTCATTTCCCAGCAACCAAGCAGTGGGTTTGTGCAACATGCCAGATTCTTCAGCTTCTTCTAGAGTTATCTCCCCATCGGCGGACGTCGCCAAGATCTGCAGATTTGCCGCGCGTAACTGGCCCAATACATCGTTAACGCCTGTTTCTCGCGCCACGGGTGTATGGAATAGTGAACCCGCAGATGCACGCGCCACTTTGTTGGAGTGCGGATCAACAGTGTTTCCCGCGAATACGACGCCGTCTGCACCAAGGGCATCCGAAACGCGGATTAGTGTGCCCGCGTTCCCCGGTTCTGAGGTTTCCACAGGTATCGTCAGCAAGCTCGGGGAAGATTTGATGATTTTGCCGGCACTAAACATCACGGGTAAACAAACCGCGAAGATACCCGGGGTGGTTGTCGTTTCCGAAAGTAATTTCGCCGCACCGTCAGTAATCGGGTGAATATACACATCCATAAACCCTGCGGTGCTCACAATATGCTCGAAACGCTCAGCAGCACTCTGCGTTACAAACAGATCAGTCGCTGCACCCGTCGAGACTGCCGCGTCTACTGAATTCTCGCCTTCGATAAGGAAACGTTGTTCTTTCTTACGGACGGCGGCACGGTGCAGCTTCGCTGCTCGGGACACGCGCGGTGTGCGCTCGGTAAACGGGGCGGAAAAATCTAGCGTCATGGTGGCTTAGTCTACGGGATCAGAGTTAAGGTCTGCAGAACAGCGAAACGCCCCCGGAATCTTCCGAGGGCGTGTGGCGCATACGTACGGTGTTGCGCGGAAAATTAAGCGTTTGCCGGTGCGTTGACGTCGGCAGGCAGTGCGGACTTGGCAGCCTCACACAGTGCGGAGAAAGTGTCAAAGTCATTGACAGCCAGCTCTGCAAGCATCTTGCGGTCAACCTCGATCTCAGCCAAACGCAGGCCGTGGATCAGACGGTTGTAGGTGATGTCATTCATGCGGGCTGCAGCGTTGATGCGCTGGATCCACAGTTTGCGGAATTCCGACTTACGCGCGCGACGGTCGCGGTAAGCGTAAGTCATGGAGTGCAACCACTGCTCTTTTGCTACGCGGTAGCGGCGGGAGCGCTGACCCCGGTAGCCCTTTGCGGACTTCAGGATTGTGCGACGCTTCTTCTTGGCGTTAACGGACCGCTTTACTCGTGCCACGGTGAAACTTCCTTAAATCTTGTTGTTGGTACTGATGTGGGATGAAACGAGTGGGCCTTTAGGCCTTGCCAAGCAAACGCTTGATGCGCTTCTGATCAGCCTGTGCAACGTCAACGTCACCCTTCAGACGGCGGGTGCGCTTAGAAGGCTTGTGCTCCAGCAGGTGGCGACGATTCGCCTGCTCACGACGCAACTTGCCGGAACCAGTCTGCTTGAATCGCTTTGCTGTGCCCTTGTGGGTCTTCTGCTTCATGGAGTTTCCTTAATCCCTTTAATTGACGGTTCGTTATTTCTTGCCCTTGCGTACTGGACCAAGCACCATGGTCATGTTGCGACCATCCTGCTTCGGTTTGGCTTCCACGACGCCATATTCTTCGACATCGTTAGCCAAGCGTTCCAGTAAGCGGAAACCAAGTTCAGGGCGCGACTGCTCACGACCGCGGAACATGATGGTTACCTTGACCTTGGAGCCCTTTTCCAGGAAGCGGACAACATTGCCCTTTTTGGTCTCATAGTCATGGTCGTCAATTTTTGGACGAAGCTTTTGCTCCTTGACGACGGTCTGCTGCTGATTCTTCTTGGACTCACGGGCTTTTTGGGCTTGTTCGTACTTGAACTTGCCGTAGTCCATGATCTTTGCGACAGGTGGCTTTGCGTTCGGCGCAACCTCAACTAGATCAAGATCGGCCTCATAGGCAACTTTGCGGGCGTCGTCTGTACGAACGACACCAACCTGCTCACCTTCAGGACCGATAAGACGGACTTCCGGTACTCGAATACGCTCATTAATGCGAGCTTCAGCGCTGATGTGTGACTCCTAAGTTCAAAAGGGGCGAATGAAACGTCTACCCTGCCACAATAAGAGCACTCCCCCGAGAAAGCACACGTCAGGGATCAACACAGAGATCACTCGACGTATGCACCTTTACCCGTAACCAGCTCACGGAGCGGTATAAGGTGGGAGGAGACTCCACTTGCGACCTAAGTTCCTGGACGGAACCCTAGGTGGTAGTACGCATCAATCTAGCACGCATTAATCAATCACACAAATCGATGAGCACCTTCCCCATAGGAATGCCGCTGCATTGCGGTCACTCGCTCCGAACAGGGCCATCACTCGCTCTAAGCATGCAGGATTTCCGCCAAAAATTGCCCGGTATAAGAGGCTTCCACCTTCGCCACATCCTCTGGAGTACCTTGCGCCACCACAGTGCCGCCACCAGAGCCGCCTTCGGGCCCCATGTCGACAATCCAGTCTGCTGCCTTAATTACATCCAGGTTATGCTCAATAATCAGCACTGAATTCCCTTTGTCCACCAGGCCTTGAATTACCAACATCAAGCGGCGAATGTCCTCAAAGTGCAACCCTGTGGTCGGCTCGTCCAGAATATAGACAGTGCGACCATGCGAACGCTTTTGCAACTCCGATGCCAGTTTCACCCGCTGCGCCTCACCACCGGACAGCGTCGTCGCTGATTGCCCCAAGCGCACGTAGCCCAAGCCGACGTCGACGAGTGTCGCTAGATAGCGATGGATTGAAGTAATCGGCTCGAAGAACTCGGCTGCTTCCGAAATCGGCATATTCAACACTTCGGCAATGTTTTTGCCTTTATAATGCACTTCCAGTGTTTCCCGGTTATAACGCGCGCCCTGACACACCTCACAAGGCACAAACACATCAGGAAGGAAGTTCATCTCAATCTTGAGAGTGCCTTCGCCTTGGCAGGATTCGCAACGCCCTCCCTTCACGTTGAAGGAGAAACGCCCAGGCTTATAACCGCGCACCTTAGCCTCTTGTGTTTCGGCAAATAGGTTGCGGATCTTATCGAACACACCGGTATAGGTCGCTGGATTGGAACGCGGAGTACGCCCAATCGGTGACTGATCGACCTGCACCATCTTGTCCAGGTTTTCGATACCTTCCACGCGCTTCGCCCGCCCCGGAACCTGACGGGCACGGTTAAGCTCGTTGGCCAAAGTCTTCGCCAAAATGCCGTTGACCACGGTAGATTTTCCCGATCCCGAAACTCCCGTGATGCAACACAGCACCCCTAGCGGAATGGTGACGTTGATGCCGCGCAGATTATTTTCCCGAGCACCAACAACGGTCAGCTGCCGCTCCTTATCAATTGGACGACGCTTTTCTGGAACTGCCAAAACCTTACGCCCAGACAGGTAATCCCCGGTTAACGATCCCGGGCAATCCGCAATCCCTGCAGGGGCCCCCTGATAAACGACCTCGCCGCCATATTCACCGGCGCGCGGGCCAATATCGACCATCCAATCCGAGGCACGAATCGTGTCCTCATCATGTTCCACGACAATCAAGGTATTGCCCAAATCGCGCAAGCGCTGCAAAGTAGCGATTAACCTGTTATTATCACGTTGATGCAAACCAATGGACGGCTCATCCAACACGTACAACACACCGGCGAGCCCGGCTCCGATTTGCGTGGCCAAGCGGATGCGCTGTGCCTCACCACCAGAAAGGGTGGAAGCACCGCGGTTGAGCGTGAGATAGGTCAGTCCGACGTCGACAAGAAATTGCAGACGCGCTTGGATCTCTTTGAGTACTGCACCAGCGATGATTTCGTTACGGTGATCCAACTGCAGCGTATCCAGGAACTGCGTGGCTTCTTCAATCGGTAGCTCTGCCAGCCCGGCGATCGAAAGCTCACCATGCGAGGTAGAAGCCAGCCGCACAGCGAGGATCTCCGGTTTCAAGCGTGTGCCCTTGCACTTCTTGCACGGCACCTGGCGGGTATAAGCCATGAAACGGTCTTTTTGTGAATCCGATTCGGCAGTATCCAACTTGCGACGCACATACCCTGCCGCACCTTCGAACGGGGCCGTCCAATCGCGCTGCCGACCGTAACGGTTTCGGTACCGCACACGAACTTCAGTTTTCGTGCCATTAACCAGCGCATCACGCTGCTGCTTAGTCAGTTGTGAAAATGGTGTCTCCGGGTCAAAATCCAGTGTCTTGGCCAGACCTTCGACTAATTTAACGAAATACCGTTGATTCGGGCTGGCGTACCAGGGCTGCACCGCCTTATTGGCTGGGGCATCCGGATCCGGAATCAACAAATCCTGATCCACCTCGTGGCGTGAGCCTAAACCGTCACAACTCGGGCAAGCACCGTACGGTGAGTTAAAGGAAAAGGAGCGGGGTTCATACTCATCAATCGTCAGAGCATGCCCGTTTGGGCAGGCGGAGTTCTCAGAAAACATCCGAGTAGAATCCGGATCATCAACAAAATCAATGGTCACCAGGCCGTCGGCAAGACGCAAGGCCGTCTCCACCGAATCGGTCAACCGTTGTTTATGTGAAGCCTTAACCTGCAAACGGTCCACGATGACGTCGATATCGTGCTTGATCTGCTTTTTCAGTGTCGGTGGATCACTCAGCTGATAGATTTCACCATCAATCCGTGCGCGAGAAAAACCTTGTGCAGACAAACCAGCAAACAGATCCACAAACTCGCCCTTGCGTGTGCGCACGACTGGCGCTAGCACCTGGAATTTGGCTTTTTCCTCGTGCGCAAGCACCTGATCGACGATCATTTGTGTGGTTTGCCGTTCGATCACGGCATCGCAGGTAGGACAATGCGGGGTGCCTGCACGCGAAAACAGCAAACGCAAGTAGTCGTAAATCTCGGTGATCGTCCCGACAGTCGAACGCGGGTTGTGGTTGGTTGACTTCTGGTCAATTGAAACCGCTGGCGACAAGCCTTCAATAAACTCGACGTCCGGCTTGTCCATTTGCCCGAGGAACATACGGGCATACGAAGACAATGATTCCACATATCGACGTTGCCCTTCGGCAAAAATAGTATCGAACGCCAGTGAGGATTTACCCGAGCCAGAAAGCCCGGTAAACGCGATCATCTTATCGCGCGGCAAATCAATGTCCACGCCTTTTAGGTTATGTTCGCGTGCACCTTTGACCACCAAACGATCCGCCACGGATCCACCAAGCCTTCCCACAATTTTCTGTTTATATATCCGGCTGCAACCAGCACGCTTTAGACGCTCTCGTCCCTTCAAAACTACCAGGTTGTATGCAGCAACCATTATCGACGTAAACTGTCTGCATGAGCACCCTAGCGTTACATTCTGTGTCCATATCAGAGATGGACAACCAGTGTTATTTTCTTGTCGACGGCGACCAGGCGTTACTAATCGACGCCGCAGACGATGCCCCACGGCTGCTAGCTTTCGCTCAGGAATTAGGAGTCACCATCACCACGGTGTTGACCACCCACCGCCACTGGGATCACACGCGCGCGTTGGAAGAGTTGTTGGAAAAAACTGGCGCAAAGCACTACGCGTCATACCTGGATGCCCCAGCAATCCCCGGCAACATCGATGTGGAGCTACAGCATGGCGACGTTCTCGAATTCGCTGGCAAGGAATACCCAGTGATTATCTTGCGTGGGCATACTCCCGGTGGAGTCGCTTTAGCTGCTGTGATTGATGGTGTACCAAACTTGTTCGTCGGCGATTCGCTATTCCCGGGCGGTTTAGGAAAAACCGATTCCGAAGGCGATTTCGTGCGCTTGTTCCATGACGTCAGCGACCGGATTTTTGACCAATACCCCGATGAAACCAAAGTTTGGCCCGGGCACGGTAACCCAACCACTTTGGGAGAAGAGCGCGGCAAACTTACAGAATGGTGGGAACGACGCTGGTAAGTAACGAACAATGCCCACCACACTTTGTAGGCAGATAACGTAGAATTAGCGCTTAGTACTTCAAGCTACTATTACAAGGAGCATTACTAGCTATGATCCGCAAGATCGCACGACCAATGCTGGCTTCAGTCTTCATCCTCGACGGCGTTGATGCGCTGCGTAAGACTAACGAACGCGTTGACACCACCGAAGACCTGATCGCGCGTGTGCGCAAGATCGTCCCAGCAGACATCGCGGACGCTATTCCTAACAGCCCAAAGACCGTCGCTCGCGCTTTGGGCGGCATTAAAGTTGGTGCTGGTTCCCTGTTTGCTATCGGTAAGGCACCACGTCTGGCTGCTGCAACCCTGGCAATCACTAGCTTGCCGACGCTTTTCACCCGCGATGCTTTCTGGTCTGCAGACGAAGATGACGAGCGCCGCGCACGTCTAAACAACTTCGCTACTTCCTCAGCTTTGCTGGGTGGCTTGTTCATCGCTTCCCAAGACACCGAGGGCAAACCAGGCCTGAAGTGGCGCGCAGAACACGCTTCGAAGCAGGCTGGCAAGAAGATGCAGCAGGCACTGCCAACACAGTCTGATTCCGAAAAGATGCTCCAGGATGCCCGCGAAAAAGCAGGCGAATTCGGTGGTCAGGCTAGCGACTGGATCAAGGATTCCAGCGAAAAGGCGCAGGCCTACGTCAAGGACAACAAGGGCGACTGGTCCAAGAATGCCAATGAATGGCTGGATGCTGCACGCTCCAACGCCAAAACCGCCAAGAAGAGCACCGTAAAGGCCGCTAAAAAGGCCCAGGACAAGGCCAATGATGCTCTGAAGGACGCCGAGAAGAAGCACGGCAAGAAGGCAAAGAAAGCCCGCAAGAACGCCGAGAAGATTCAAAGCAAGGCAGACAAAGCTCTGTCCAAGGCTATGAAGAAGCTCGACAAGAAAATCGATTTCTAGGAAAATACTGACCATTGTCTCCCCGTAGAACTACGGGACAGCAATCCACGGGTTCGCAGAGAACCAAACGAGTACATCACTCGAACTATTCTGCAGAGCTCGCTGCCGAACAAAGCTATGTTGATGCTTTGTTCGGCATTTTGGATTCAGATGTCTCTCAAGCACGACAGCGTCTTGCCGACGCACAGCTAACTATCGACCCTGCCAATGCTGATTCCGATGCCTTGCTGCGTCGCGAAACCGAATATCACCGACTGCAAGAAAAACTCGACCAGTTGAACCTGGCGCAGATCGGTCTGGTTTTTGGACGCATAGATGTGGACGCGAAAGGTGAAAACCCGACGTCAGAGGGTCTGGACCGCCGATACATCGGACGCATCGGTCTCATGGATCGTGATGACGACTACCGTTCACTGCTGATCGACTGGCGCGCCCCTATGGCTCGGCCGTTCTATTTGGCCACTACTGCCCACCCAGAGGGAGTACGGGTTCGCCGACATATTCGCACCGCGGATCGCGTCGTCAAGGATATCGACGACGAGCTCCTATCTGGCACCGCTCCAGGCGACGCGGATCGCGCTGATGTAGCCGGCGAGGCTGCACTGCTGCACGCAATGAATAGCGCTCGCGGCGAACACATGGAGTCCATCGTAGAAACCATCCAGCGAGAGCAGGATGCGATCATTCGCGATAGCACCCGCGGGGTTCTCGTCGTGGAAGGAGGACCCGGCACAGGGAAAACTGCCGTCGCGCTGCACCGAGTCGCCTACTTGCTATACACCTGGCGGGAGCAGCTTTCACGGACCGGCGTATTGATCATCGGGCCGAACCCGACTTTTTTGAACTATATTTCGCAGGTTCTTCCCGAATTGGGGGAAACTGGCGTGGTTCTAAGTACGATTGGCCGTCTCTACCCGGGGTTGCGCCCTACCTTGCACGACACTGCTGAAACCCGACGGGTCAAAGGCTCGCTGCAGATGGTCGATGTATTGAAGGCAGCGGTCAAGGCTTATCAACACGTGCCGAAGCATAGCCGGGAAGTGGTGCTAGAAGGCACTCGCGTGGAGCTGACACCAACCATGGTGAAAACAGCTCGTACAAAGGCACGACGGTCGCGAAAACCGCACAACGAAGCCCGTGAAATCTTCAGTGAGCAGCTCCAAGAGCTTCTTGCGCAGGGTTTGGCTGAAATCATAGGCCACGATCCACTAGATGGTGGCAACCTACTCAATAGCGCGGATATTTCAGCGTTGCATGAAGATATTTCCGATGAGGCCATCGTCGACGAGCTTGTAGACGAGTTCTGGCCGCAGTTAGGGCCGCGCCAAGTATTGCGCGAACTGTTATCCGACCGTGAGACATTGCACGCTGCTTGTCGCGGTAACGGGGGCGAAGAATTCACGTCTGCCCTATGGCGTTCGGAGCAAGGATGGTCGGATTCTGATGCCGCACTGTTGGATGAGCTTGCCCAGCTGCTGGGCAGCGGTGATGACGAACAGCAAGCTGCTGCGGATGAGCAGGAATGGCGCGAAGCACTGGAAGAAGCCGAGGGTGCACTGGATATCCTGGCTACTTCGGAATCGACCGATAACGATGATGTCTTCGACTCAGAAATACTGTCTGCGCACCACGTGATCGACGCGGAAACCTTAGCGCGTCGCCAGCAGGCACGCGATTATCGGACCACCGCCGAGCGGGCAGAAGGCGACCGTACCTGGGCATTCGGACACGTTGTCGTCGACGAAGCGCAGGAACTTTCTGCGATGGAATGGCGAATGGTGTTTCGCCGGAGCCCTAACCGATGGATGACGGTAGTTGGGGATCCTGCCCAAACGAGTTCACCGGCTGGCTGTGATAGCTGGAGCGAGGCATTGGAGCCGTTCGTCGGCAAGCGCTACCGGCAGCATCAACTGACGATTAATTATCGAACACCGGTGGAAATCGCTGAGCTGGCCGAAAGCATCGTGCACAAGTACAGCCCGGATACCACAGTGGCCCAGGCTATCCGTAACCGGAAAGGCGCTGTGCGCTGGCTACCAAGTGGTACCTCAGCGGAGGAGGTTCGTGATCAATTGCGCGCAGACGAGACTGCAGTGAGTGCGGAAGACGATACCGCTGACCAAAACCAGCGCAGTTATGCGATTATTTCTGCCCACAATGCCGCCACGTACAAGGGCCTAGAATTTGACCACGTGATCGTCGTGGAGCCGGAACAAATCATCGCTGCTTCCTCGCGCGGATGGCAGGATCTCTACGTTGCATGTACCCGCGCAACGCAGACTCTCAGCATTATCGGCACGTTGGACTTAGCAGGGTGAGACTAAGAAGGCTTGGACTTAGCAGGGTTGAGATTAGACAGGCACTAGTACCACGCCGGTTTTCACCGGTCGGCGCCTGTCTAACTGTGGTGGCTATGCCACGGTGTGCACGATAATCACGTCACAATCGGATTGTCGTGCGATATCTGCTGGCACCGAGCCCAATAACCGTCCCGTCAGGGTATTGATGCCACGGTTTCCTACCACGAGCACATCAGCATCGTGTTGGGAAACTATGCGCATTAGCGCCGCGACGGGGCTTCCAGTTTCCATGGCTGCAGCCACTGTCTGTACGCCAAGCGCTCGGGCCTCTTCACACGCTGGTTGCAATATAGAATCGGCTTGTTCTTGTCCGACTACTGGATGTTCACTTTGGCATTCTTGCTGACCGACTGTGTCTTCAGGTTCGTAGTAGGCGCACGCGATGATTAACTCGGCGTCGAAGGCTGCGGCCAAACGCGCAGCACGCCGGACCGCTAATAGTGATGACGGGGAGCCATCGCTGCCAACCACAATGGTGGAATAATCTTCGTTGCTAGGATCGGCGGGTGGCTTCCCCATGCCGGAGGATTCAGATCTCATGATTCCCGGAGCCCTGCTCCCCTATGCTTGCGCTTCGTCTGCTTGTTCATGATGATCACTGTTGACAACCAACACGTCTACATCAAAGCGCCGAGTAACCTCACTGGGTATGCTGCCAAAAACACGACCGGACAGCGTCTTTAGGCCGCGGTTGCCGATGACCACAAGATCGGCTGCGGATTCTTCAACCACCTCCCGTAGCACTGCTACCGGGCCCCCATTAAGTGCACGAAGCTCGATGTGCCCTGCACCTTCGTCCGTAGCTACCTGTTGGGCTTCGAGCAAGATATTTTCGGCTGCATCGCGATTAATAACGGGCAGCGCATTTGCGTCGGCTTTGGCATCAATCATGAGACCATTTTTCTGGTAAAAAGCAGAAACGATGATCAGCTTAGCTTGAAATGCCCGCGCCAGACTCGCAGCTGACCGTACCGCATGCAGTGACGAGTCCGATCCGTCAGATCCAGTAACAATAGTGGAATATGCGACCACGGGGAGTTCCTTCCGAACTTGGCAATAGTGCGATTCTAACGCCTTATCTCAAACTCCACGGAAAAATCACCGGAGAATCCGGCAAATATGACGCGATTATCACCACACTGGCTGCAAGTTATATACCAGCTTCTTTCACTCCGCGCAGTTCCTTTTTCAGATCCGCGATCTCATCACGCAATCGGCCTGCCAACTCGAACTTGAGATCCCGGGCAGCAACCTTCATTTGCTTCGTCAGATCGTCGATAAGAGTTTGGATCTCGCCTTCTGCCATGGATGACACGTCTGGCTTGTCGACGAGGGCCGCATCGCCGGATTCCGAGTTATTTGCCGCTTCCCCGTCATCACCAGATTCGTAAACTTGATCCAGGATATCCGCGATCTTTTTCCGCAGTGGCTGCGGGTCGATGCCGTGTTCCTTGTTGTAGGCGATCTGCTTTTCCCTGCGGCGTTCGGTTTCTTCGATAGCGTTGTTCATTGATTCCGTGATCCGGTCGGCGTACATGATCACTTCACCTGAGACGTTACGAGCGGCACGACCAATCGTTTGAATCAGCGACGTCGTCGAACGCAGAAAGCCTTCTTTGTCTGCATCCAAAATCGCCACCAGGGAAACTTCTGGCAAGTCCAAGCCCTCACGCAACAAGTTGATGCCGACAAGCACATCGAACTCACCCAACCGCAACTGCCGCAGCAATTCCACACGTTGCAAGGTGTCAATGTCGGAGTGCAGGTAGCGCACCTTGACACCGTGTTCCAGCAAGTAATCAGTAAGGTCTTCGGCCATGCGTTTGGTCAGCGTGGTCACGAGCACGCGCTCATTCTTTGCCGTGCGCGTTTTCACCTCATCGATAAGGTCGTCGATCTGGCCTTTGGTTGGTTTCACGGTGACCTTCGGGTCCACCAGGCCCGTCGGACGAATGACCTGCTCTACGTATTCACCACCGGCTGCGGTGATTTCGTAGTCACCCGGGGTGGCAGAGAGATAGACAGTCTGGCCGACGCGTTTTTCAAATTCGTCGAAAGTCAGTGGCCGGTTATCCAGAGCGGAGGGTAAACGGAAACCGAAATCCACTAAATTCCGTTTACGCGACATATCGCCTTCGAACATGCCCCCGATCTGTGGGACGGTCACGTGTGACTCGTCGATGATCGTGAGGAAGTCTTCTGGGAAATAATCCATTAATGTTGCTGGCGCGCTGCCAGCCTCTCGTCCGTCGATATGGCGAGAGTAGTTCTCGATCCCTGAGCAGAAACCGACTTGTTCGATCATTTCCAGATCGTATTCGGTGCGCATGCGTAACCGTTGGGCTTCGAGAAGCTTGCCGCGGTTTTCCAATTCTGTAAGACGCTGTTGCAGCTCCTTTTTGATGTCCGCAATGGCTTTTTCCATGCGTTCTGGCCCCGCGACGTAATGTGTGGCTGGGAAGATGCGAACCTCGTCGACTTGTTCTAGGATGTCGCCGGTCAAAGGGTGGATATAGTACAACGCGTCGATATCGTCCCCGAAAAATTCGATTCGCACAGCGCGTTCTTCATAGGCCGGGATGATATCGACGGTATCGCCGTTGACGCGGAAGGCACCGCGGGTAAATCCGACGTCGTTGCGTTCGTATTGAATATCGACCAGCAAGCGCAGGAAGCGGTCACGCTCGACTTCGTCATCGACCTTCATGACGACGGAGCGGTCCAGGTAGGACTGTGGGGTTCCCAGACCGTAAATGCACGAGACGGAAGAGACCACGACGACGTCGCGGCGTGAGAGCAGCGCGGAGGTCGCGGAGTGGCGCAGGCGTTCGACGTCCTCGTTGATTGAGGAGTCTTTTTCGATATAGGTGTCTGTCTGCGCGACGTAGGCTTCCGGCTGGTAGTAGTCGTAGTACGAAACGAAGTATTCCACCGCGTTGTGCGGGAGAAGCTGTCGCAATTCGTTGGCTAGCTGCGCCGCGAGGGTTTTATTCGGCGCCATGACTAGCGTGGGGCGCTGCTGTTGTTCAATCAGCCAGGCTGCGGTGGCGGATTTACCAGTACCGGTGGCGCCGAGTAGGACGACGTCGGATTCGCCTTCTTTCAGGCGCCGATCGAGTTCTTTAATTGCTGTTGGCTGGTCACCGGCCGGTTGGTACTCAGAGACGACCTCGAAGGTCTTTTTCCGGCGCTCGATTGCGCCGACTGGGCGGTGTTCGGATTCAGATAAAACAGGGTACTCAGCAGCAAAAGCCATAGTCGCCAGTCTACTCTGCTATCTCGGCTGCGCTTGCTTGGTCAACTGTTTAATCTTGTCGACGGCTTGTGCGATTTGTTGCGTTAGGTCTTCTTCAGTGCCGTTGTTGTCAAGGAGGATGTCTGCGTATTGTTTGCGCGTTTCGTCGTCGATTTGCGCGTTGATGCGACGGCGGACATCGTCTACGTCGAGGCCACGCTTGGTAGTCAGCCGTTCGAGGCGCACGTGTTCTGCGGCGTGCACGACGATGGTTGCGTCCATGTCTTTGTGTAGGCCTTTATCAATCAGGAGGGGCATGTCGTAGATGACGGCTTCTGCCCCATTTTCGCGGGCTTCGTCGAATAGTTCTTGTGTGCGCTGGTTGATGCGTGGATGGGTGATGTTGTTGAGTCGCTGGGTGGTGTCTTTATTTGTAAAGGCGCGCGATGCAAGCAGTCCGCGGTCAAGGGAGCCGTCGGCATTGAGGATGTCTTCGCCGAATTCTTTGGCGAGTTCGGCCAGTGCGGGTTGGCCGGGTTCGACGATTTCGCGTGCGATGAGGTCGGCGTCGACGATTGGGAATCCGTGTTCTTGCAGGATTCGGGCGACGGTTGACTTACCGCTGCCGATCCCTCCGGTAAGTCCGATAATTTTCATAATCCCAGTGTAGAACGCAAAAACCCACTTCTCAATGCCCGGGTTAAGGCAGAAAGAAGTGGGTTCTTATGTTTTTGCGGCGCTAGCTGAGAACTTTGGCTAGCTAAGCGGCTTGTTTAGTTGCCAGCCAGCTTGTCGCGCAGTGCAGCAAGCTGCTCGTCGGAAGCCAGGGAGCCTGCATCCTCGGTGGTGCCTTCGGATGACGGAGCGGCATCCGATGCGCCGGACTCGGAGGAGTAGTTAGCGGCTTCGTCGCTGTTAGCAGCGGCTTCTGCTGCGGCACGGTTGCGCTCGATTTGCGCGGTGTGCAGCTGGAAGCGACGCTCGGACTCGGCGTAACGAGCTTCCCAGGCTTGACGCTGTTCGTCGAAGCCTTCTTTCCACTCGTTGGTCTCTGGGTCGAAGCCTTCTGGGAACAGGTAGTTGCCCTGCTCGTCGTAGGAGTCGGCCATGCCGTACTTGGATGGATCGAATTCCTCGGTGTAGTCCTCGTCTGCCTGCTTCAGGGACAGGGAGATGCGACGACGCTCGAGGTCGATGTCGATGACCTTGACCATGGCTTCTTCGCCAACGTTGACAACCTGGTCTGGAACCTCGACGTGGCGCTGGGCCAGCTCGGAGATGTGAACCAGGCCTTCGATGCCTTCTTCGACGCGAACGAACGCACCGAATGGAACCAGCTTGGTGACCTTGCCTGGAACGATCTGACCCACAGCGTGAGTGCGGGCGAATACGCGCCAAGGATCTTCTTGGGTTGCCTTCAGCGACAGCGAAACGCGCTCGCGGTCCAGATCAACATCCAGAACCTCAACGGTTACCTCGTCACCAACGGTGACAACCTCGGATGGGTGGTCAATGTGCTTCCAGGACAGCTCGGAAACGTGTACCAGACCGTCGACACCACCCAGGTCCACGAAGGAACCGAAGTTGACGATGGAGGAAACGACGCCCTTGCGAACCTGACCTTTTTGCAGCTGGTGCAGGAATTCGGAGCGAACCTCGGACTGGGTCTGCTCCAGGTATGCACGGCGGGACAGAACAACGTTGTTGCGGTTCTTGTCCAGCTCGATGATCTTAGCGTCAAGTTCCTGACCGATATAAGGCTCCAGGTCACGAACGCGGCGCATTTCTACCAGGGAAGCAGGCAGGAAGCCACGCAGACCGATGTCCAGGATCAGGCCGCCCTTGACAACCTCGATGACGGTACCGGTGACGTGCTGATCGCTTTCCTTGAGGTCCTCGATGGCACCCCAAGCGCGCTCGTACTGGGCGCGCTTCTTGGAAAGCAGCAGACGGCCTTCCTTGTCTTCCTTCGTCAAAACCAGGGCGTCGATCTGGTCGCCCAGCTGAACAACCTCATCTGGGTTGACGTCGTGCTTGATGGACAACTCGCGAGAAGGAATTACGCCCTCGGTCTTGTATCCGATGTCAAGCAGTACCTCGTCGTGATCGACCTTGACGACGGTGCCTTCTACAATGTCACCGTCATTGAAGTACTTGATGGTCTCGTCGATCGCGGCGAGAAAATCCTCAGCAGTGCCGATGTCGTTTACGGCTACCTGAGGGGCCTTAGAAGCTGTCATATTGTTGCGTGCTCCGAAATGGATAGGAAATCGATTGTGTACATTCGCAGTCTCTCGAAGGCTTCACTTCAGACAATGAACCAAAGAACGGTTCAGCCTTTCATGTAAGCTCACGATCTCGCGCTACAAGCACGTCGAACTTCCTATCAGAGTTCACGCACTTCTAACGCATAGACATGCCCCACAAAGCATAAACCCGTTCAGTGAGCTATGCAAGCTTTTGTTCTCTATTTTCCGGTCGGAGCAGGGAAGTTTTTTAAAACCCAACCGCCAGACACAACTCTCTAACACTACTCCGGTGTTAACTACATCCCCACAGGTCAAGACACGCTTCACTAAAACCTATCACCCCAAACTTGTTCAACAATTTAGGCTTGGCTAAATAACGGGTGAATCAAAACACACGAAAATTTCAGTGAGAGAACAGTCACTGCTATACTTTGCGCAATCCCGCGATCTCACCTCGGCAAAACTACTTACATGTACTTGCAGTGATATTTCAGTCGCCAATTGACGTCATCGCGTGGAGCTTTGAATTCGACACTCACAGGAGAATGTAATGAAGATGACGAAGTCCATCGGAGTGCTGGCAGCTGCCGGGCTCTCACTGACGCTGGTTGCCTGCAGCGACGATTCTGGAAGCTCCAGTGCTGGCGGCAGTACTGAAGGCGGCACCAACTACGTGCTTGCCAACCTCACAGAGCCACAAAACCCGCTGGTTCCCGGAAACACCAACGAGGCTGGCGGCGGAACCGCAATTCAGTTCCTCTATTCGGGACTGACCTACTACGACGCCGAGGGCGAATCACACAATGACCTCGCTGAAAGCATCGACTTCGACGGCGACCGCACCTATACCGTCAAACTGAAAGATGCCAAGTGGGAAGACGGCACCCCGATTACAGCCAATGACTTCGTCGATGCTTGGAACTACACAGTCTCGGAATCGTTGCTCCAGGAGTCTTTCTTCACACCAATCAAAGGTTATGCAGAAGGCGCAGAGTCCATGGAAGGTCTGACCGTCGAAGACGACAAGACCTTCACCATTGAGCTTTCCGAGCCAACCGCTGACTTTGAGCAACGTCTCGGCTACGGCCCATTCAAACCACTGCATCCTTCAGCATTTGACGACATCGACGCCTACGGCGAAAAACCAATCGCTAATGGCCCATACAAACTCGCTGAGTGGAACCACAACGAAAACATCCTTCTCGTTCCTAATGAGGAATACGAAGGCGACCGCAAAGCACAAAACGACGGCGTCGACTTCCGCATCTACACCCAGCAGGATGCCGCCTATGCAGATCTGCTGTCCGGAAACCTGGACGTCATTGATTCCATTCCGGAATCCGCATTGTCTCAATTCGAAGACGAGCTGGGCGATCGGGCAATCTCGCAACCATCCGCAATTTTCCAGGCATTCACAATCCCGAGCGAGCTAGAGCACTTCGAGGGCGAAGAAGGCAAACTTCGTCGTCAAGCCATCTCCCTCGCTTTTGACCGGGAAGAAATCTCCAAGACGATTTTCCGTGACACCGTTACCCCAGCCAAGGACTTCACCTCCCCAGTTATCCCTGGTTATGAAGAGGACCTAGAGGGCAATGAGGTTCTTGAATTCGATCCTGAAAAGGCGAAAGAACTCTGGGAGCAGGCCAACGATATCAGCGAGTTCAACGGCACTTTCGAAATCGCTTATAACGCCGATGGTGGCCACCAAGCGTGGGTTGATGCCCTCACCAACCAGTTGTCGAATAACCTCGAAATCGATGCGATCGGCAACCCATACCCTGATTTCAAGGGTCTGCGCGATGACATCACGAGCGGAAGCATCGACACCGCTTTCCGTTCCGGTTGGCAGGCCGACTACCCATCTTTGGGTAACTTCCTGGAACCGAATTTTGCCACCGGTGGTAGCTCAAACGACGGTAAATACTCGAGTGAAGAATTCGATGCCAAGTTGGCTGAAGCACAGCAGGCAGAAAGCGCCGAAGAAGCTACCAAGCTCTACTCGGAAGCACAGAAGATCCTCTTTAAGGACCTGCCAGCAATCCCAATGTGGTACTCCAACGCTGCGGCCGGATATTCCGAAGCTGTCGAGAACGTAGAATTCGCATGGAACCGAGTTCCAGTGTTCTACGCCATCACCAAGTCTTAAGAAAAAGCTAATGAGTGTTACAAAACACTCAGATAGGTTACACTAAGGCGACGTCAATCCGGTCAGTCCGAATGCGACTGACCGGATTTCGCCCGTTATAAGTTAAGGAAAAACCTATGTTGCATTACATAGGGCGCCGAGTCTTGCAAATGGTTCCAGTCTTTTTCGGAGCCACGTTCTTGATTTTTGCCCTCGTGTTCTTGATGCCAGGTGATCCCGTCGAAGCCCTCGGCGGCGACCGTGGTCTCAGTGATATTGCCCGGCAGCGTATCCAGGAAGAATACAACCTGGATAAGCCCTTCCTCGTGCAGTACCTGCTCTACCTCAAAGGCATTTTCACCCTTGATTTTGGCATGACTTTTTCTGGCCAGTCAGTCTCATCGCTTATGGCCAATGCCTTTCCGGTGACGATCAAACTGACAGTAATGGCTGTCGTGTTCGAAACCATTTTTGGTGTGCTGTTCGGTTTCATTGCCGGAATTCGCCGCGGCGGAATCTTCGACTCCACCGTTTTGGTGCTGTCTCTGCTGGTAATTGCGATTCCATCCTTCGTGATCGGTTTCGTGATGCAATTTTTCGTCGGTGTGAAATGGGGCTTGTTACCCGTCACGGTCGGTCGTAACGAAACCTTCCTCGAGCTGCTCATGCCCGCCATCGTGCTGGGTGCAGTATCGCTGGCCTATGTCATCCGCTTGACCCGGCAATCCGTATCGGAAAATCTCCGGGCAGATTACGTGCGCACCGCTCGCGCCAAAGGCATGTCGGGCGGCTCAGTAATGACCCGCCACGTGCTGCGGAATTCCATGATTCCCGTGGTTACCTTTATCGGCGCCGACCTCGGAATTCTGATGGGCGGTGCAATCATTACCGAAGGAATCTTCGGCATTAACGGTATTGGTGGCACTTTGTACCAGGCGATTATCCGTGGTGAACCCGCCACCGTCGTATCCATCACCACCGTGCTGGTCATCGTCTACATCATCGCCAACTTGCTGGTCGACTTGATGTACGCCGTGCTCGATCCAAGGATTCGCTATGACAAATAAGAACTACTTCCAACGCCCGCGCCTGGAACGCTACGTCGCAGACACCGATGAACAAGGCCTGGGCGCAGTCGACGCCGTGAACGACGACCGCCCGCCACGTTCCCAATGGGGCGAAGCCTGGGCTAGCCTGCGCAAACGCCCCCTATTTTGGGTCTCGGCAGTTTTGATTCTGTGCACCATCGCCTTGGCACTGTTCCCGCAGCTCTTTACCTCGACTGATCCACGCTTTTGTGAATTATCAAATTCCCTGGGTAAACCAACTTCCGGTCACCCATTTGGCTTTGACCGTCAAGGCTGCGATATTTATGCCCGCACCGTTTATGGCGCACGCGCTTCGGTGGCCGTAGGAATTCTTGCAACCGCCATGGTCATGATTATCGGTACCATCATTGGCGCAACCGCCGGCTTCTTCGGCGGCTGGGTGGACTCGGTCCTCTCTCGCTTTACCGACGTTTTCTTCGCCGTGCCACTGCTGTTGGCCGCCATCGTCGTCATGCAGATGTTCCGCGAATCGCGCTCGCTATGGTCTGTGGTCCTGGTGCTGTCATTATTCGGTTGGACGAATATCGCACGTATTGCCCGTGGAAGTGTGATGAGCGTGAAAAATGAAGACTTCGTTACCGCCTCCCGCTCACTTGGTGCCTCACGCTGGACCATGCTGACCAAACACATCCTGCCAAATGCCGCGGCTCCAATCATCGTCTACGGCACCGTCGCACTCGGTGTGTTCATCGTCGCCGAAGCTACCTTGTCCTTCCTGGGTATCGGGTTACCACCAGAAGTCGTGAGCTGGGGTGGCGATATTTCTTCGGCACAAAGCTCGTTGCGTACCCGACCTGAAATTCTGTTCTATCCAGCCGGAGCACTGGTAATTACCGTGCTGAGCTTCATCCTCATGGGCGATGTCGTCCGCGACGCCCTAGACCCGAAAGCGAGGAAACGATGAGTTCTTCCGAGAAACACTCCAGTGGTGCCAAAACCGACGTAACAAAAACCAGCGAAGCTACCTCAACTGCAGACTCACCACAGCCTTTGCTGCGCATGGACGACGTGAAGATTTCATTCCAGTCATCGACAGGTGTCGTCGAAGCAGTCCGCGGAGTCAGCTTCGATATTTATCCCGGTGAATCCGTCGCGATCGTCGGCGAGTCGGGATCGGGTAAATCCACCACCGCGATGTCGATCCTAGGGCTATTGCCCGAAAACGGTTCAGTCACTGGTGGCTCGATCATCTTCGACGGCCAGACCATCAACGAGATGAGCGAACGGCAGATCCAGCAAATTCGAGGTTCAGAAATCGGACTGGTCCCGCAGGACCCGATGTCCAACCTGAACCCGGTATGGAAGATCGGCACGCAAGTCGCGGAATCTCTGAAGGCGAATAACGTCGTCGGCAAATCCGATGTGAAAAAGCGCGTCAATGAATTGCTGGCGGAAGCCGGTTTGCCTGATCCAGAATCGCGCGCGAACCAATACCCTCACGAGTTTTCTGGTGGTATGCGCCAGCGAGCATTGATCGGTATTGGCTTGGCAGCGAACCCACGTCTGCTTATTGCTGACGAACCAACCTCCGCGTTGGACGTGACCGTGCAGAAAAAGATCCTGGACCACCTGAAAACTCTGACTGATCAGCACGGCACTGCCCTGCTATTTGTCACCCACGACCTGGGGCTGGCGGCAGAGCGTGCAGAGCACCTGATCGTAATGCACCGCGGACGCATTGTAGAAGCCGGACCTTCGCGGGAAATCCTGGAAGACCCGCACCACCCGTATACGCAACGCCTGGTCAATGCTGCTCCCTTGATGGCCTCGCAGCGCACCCACACCACCGCACAGGTAGGCGTCGGCAAACAGGCTGATGAAACCGCCGCGCAGGATCACAAGCCAGCGCACGACAAAGCTGCCCCGCAGGAGATTATCCGAGTAAAAGACCTGACGAAGGAATTCCCGGTTCGCGGCAAACGCGGTGAAATGTTTAAGGCCGTTGATAACGTCTCCTTCACGCTGAACAAGGGCGAAACTTTGGCAGTCGTCGGAGAATCTGGTTCCGGTAAATCCACCGTGGCGAATATGGTGCTGAACCTGCTGGAACCAACCTCGGGCGAAATTCTGTACCAAGGCGAAAACGTGCAAAAGATGACGGCGAAAGAAATCTTCCGCTTACGCCGCAAGTTGCAAGTTGTGTTCCAAAACCCGTATGGCTCGCTGGATCCGATGTATTCGGTATACAAGTCCATCGAGGAACCGCTGGTACTGCACAAGGTTGGCAACCGGAAGTCGCGTGAAAAGCGAGTCGCCGAATTGCTGGATATGGTGGCCATGCCAGCGTCCGCTATGCGCCGCTACCCCAACGAGCTTTCTGGTGGTCAACGCCAGCGCATCGCTATTGCGCGCACTCTAGCGTTGGAACCAGAAGTTATTGTGCTCGACGAAGCCGTGTCTGCTTTGGATGTCCTGGTGCAAAACCAGGTCATCGAACTGCTCAATGAACTACAGCAGAACCTGCGTTTGTCCTATCTGTTCATTACGCACGATCTGGCAGTGGTCCGCCAGACCGCCGATAACGTGGTGGTGATGAAAAATGGGCAGATTGTGGAGCGCGGCCCGACAGAATCGCTGTTCGACGATCCGCAGCAGGACTACACCAAGGAACTCATCAACTCGGTTCCAGGTCTGTCCATCAAACTCGGTTCTGGGTTGCAGCAGGGCTAAAACCTGGGGTAGAACCGGGCTAGCACAAGGCTAAGCCCTGGCTACGGGGGATGCCGGGGTACAACCGCCACAGCTGGGTCAGCAAAGTACGACTAAAATGGGCTTATGGTCCGCACACGTACTTCGTACCCAGCAAGCACCCGATTTCTGCAGGTGCTGCGCGTCCAGGATGTCACCGACGGCATGCGTCGGGTCACCCTGGGCGGCCCACAACTAGCAGCGCATACTGCCGACAACGGCTACGTCGTCCCAGAGTTTCGCTCAGATAATTTCGATGACTCCATCAAACTAATCCTGCCCAATTCTCCTGGACAACAACCCGTGGGCCCATCGCAGCGCGATGGAAAATTGGATTGGCCTGCAAAATCTTCGTCGTCGCCACGCCGAACTTATACCGTGCGCCGTTTCAATAGCCAGCACGGCGAGCTAGATATAGATTTTGTTTTGCACGGCTCCGGCCCCGCCACCTCGTGGGCGTCGCAAGCCCAACCCGGCGATATTCTGCAAATCGCAGGCCCGAAGTCGACGTCTTCCCAACCGCAAGGCGCTGACTGGATCCTTGCCGCCGGCGATGCCACCGCGTTGCCCGCGCTGAGCCGTTGGCTAGAAGAATGGCCTGCCGGGCAGCGCGGCAAGTTTTTTATTTTGGTCGACGAGCACTCCCACCGCCAACAACTCCCCTGCCCAGAAGGCGTGGAAATCACCTCGTTGTTCCACAGCGATGGGGACACACTGTACGATGCCATCACTGCCACCGACTGGTGGGACGGCGAAGTTTTCGCCTGGATAGCTGGCGAGTCTGCCAGTTTGAAACCAATTCGCCGGTGGCTGGAGGAGGCCAAGGGGCTACGTAAACACCAGATGCATTTTTCTGGTTATTGGAAATCCCGCACGAAGCACTACTCCACGCCACCACGCCGGGCGCCAGAAACGCTGGCCAGTCCCAGCGCACATACCGCAACAACGAACACTGCCGAACCAGCACAATTAACGCCGCACAAGGACGGGCACGCTGGGAACGGTACGTCAACCCGCAACACTCAGGCAGAATTTGCCGCCCTGAGTGACCTCACCGCGGCTTTCGCCATTCGCACGGCAGTAACCGTGGGACTGGGCACCACTTTGGCCACCGCCCCGCGTGATGTGCACGAGCTTGCCGCAGCCACGAACACCCAACCGGCTGGGTTAGAAAAACTGCTGGTGTACCTGGAAACCCTGGGCTTGGTTTCCCGTGCCGCGTCTGCGCAGTGGCAGTTGACTGCTTCTGGCCGGGTTCTGGCTGAAGACGCCACCGTCGAGCAGCTATCTGATAACAATCAGCGTAACCAAGCAGCACTGGCGGGTCTCGTGCACCTGCATACCGCGCTTGTCGACGGCTACCACCCGGGAATTGCGGCTGCGGCCGGGACAGCCACGGGATTAGGCACCGCAGCAGCACCAACCGAAGCAACCGAAACAACAGACGCAACCGACGCAACTAACTCAGTCATCCCGGTGACTGCGGATCTGGCCCAACGTGACGATGC
Organism: Corynebacterium sp. EPI-003-04-2554_SCH2473622; assembly: GCF_001665955.1. Lineage (NCBI taxonomy): Bacteria > Bacillati > Actinomycetota > Actinomycetes > Mycobacteriales > Corynebacteriaceae > Corynebacterium > Corynebacterium sp. EPI-003-04-2554_SCH2473622. Next base: position 40,819 of record NZ_LZMN01000050.1, read on the forward strand.
GGCGGCAACCGAGTATCTGCAGGATCTCTACCGCAAGCAACAACAAGCCGGGGCAGATTCGCTGCGGCTTGCTTGCCAGTGCCGGTTGCCGGATTCCATCGGTGAAACTGGTGCCACCGCGCGGTCTGCTGCCTCACGTTCTACCACCGCGCAGTCTAGTGCTGAGCGATCTAGTGCCGAGAGCGCACTGGTCACCTTCGCACTGTACGGCGAGCAGCTGCGCAGCCGGGAAGAGCTGTATTATCTCTTCGGCCGCGCAGGGTTGCCAGCGCCGACCGTCGGCAAGCACGGCTCCGATCTGCCAGATGCAGGCAGCTTAGTCTTCGAGTTTCGGACCTAGAAGAAGTGGCTCACGCCCCGACCGCAATGCCGAGCAACTTGCGGTTGGCTCTCGAGCACTCCAGAATGCTGCCGGGTGCTAGCTCTAGCTAAGCTAGTGCTCGGCGGCTTGCCAGTTGGTGCCCGAGCCGGTGGAAACCTCCAGCGGGACGGTCAGCGTGATGGCTTGATCCATTTCGCGTTCCACCAGCTCGCGGACCTGCTCTAGCTCGCCTTGCGCGATTTCCACGACCAACTCGTCGTGCACCTGCAGCAGCACCCGGGACCGCAGCTTCGCTTCCCGCAGCGCGTCGTCGACGCGGATCATCGCCACCTTAATGATGTCTGCGGCCGTGCCCTGAATCGGCGCATTCAACGCGGCCCGTTCGGCGTTCTCCCGGGCAACGCGATTATCCGAGTTCAGCTCCGGCAAATAACGGCGCCGCCCAAACACCGTTGCGGTAAAGCCATCATGCCGGGCCTTTTCGACGACCTCATCCAGGTACTGCTTCACCCCACCGAAGCGGGCGAAGTAGTTTTCCATGATCTTTTTCGCCTCCCCCGGTGGAATATTCAGCTGCTGCGATAGGCCATAGGCAGACAAGCCGTACACCAGGCCGTAGGACATTGCCTTAACCCGGCGGCGCAGTTCCGGGGTGACTTCTTCCACCGGGACGTCGAACACGCGCGAGCCGACGTAATTGTGCAGGTCTTCGCCTTCTTGGTAGGCCTGGATCAGCCCCGGATCTCCGGATAAGTGCGCCATCACGCGCATTTCGATCTGCGAGTAGTCCGCACTCAGCAGCGTTTCAAAACCTTCACTGACCTGGAATGCGGAGCGGATTTTCCGTCCGGCCTCGGTACGCACCGGGATATTCTGCAAGTTTGGGTCTGACGAGCTCAACCGGCCGGTCGAGGCCACCGTTTGGTGGAAGCTGGTGTGAATGCGCCCATCGCCTTGCACGGTTTTGGACAAGCCTTCCAGGGTGGTCTTCATTTTCTGGTATTCGCGGTGTGCCAGCAGCCGGTCCAAAAATGGGTGCGGGTGCTTCGCCGCCAAAGCCTCGATCTCACCAGCGGCGGTGGAATAACCAGTTTTGGTTTTCTTCGTCTTCGGCAAATCTAGGGTCTCAAACAGCACAGTTTGCAGCTGTTTAGGAGAATTCAAATTCAGGTTCTCATCACCGGCCAGCTCGCGGGCGGCGTCTTGTTCTTCGCGCACCATCTCGGCGAAGGTCTCGGCTTGCTCGTCCAATACCTCACGGTCGACGGCAATGCCGGTGGCTTCCATCGTTCCTAGGATCTGCACTAGCGGCAGCTCCAGGTCGCGGTAGAGCTCGAAACTCTCGATCTTCAGCAACTCGGCGGTCAAAAGCTCCGCCAGCTCGAGGATCGCCCCGGCTTTTTCCAACAGCTGCTGGGTTTCCCCCTCCCCGCCCGGCAAGGTTTTCTGCAGGTGGCGCTGGTAAACATCGGCCAGATCATAACCGCGCTGGCCTGGGCGCAGCAGATATGCGGCGATCGCGGTGTCGTGGCTGATGCCGCGCAGCTGGTAGCCGCGGCCTGCCAGCATGTGGAAGGCCGCTTTAGCCTCGTGCAAATATTTGCTGGCGCTGTCGTCGGCAAGCCATTCTGCCAGGGCTTTGTCTTCGTCGGCGGAAAGATCTTCCAGCACCACCGTGATGCCCTGCCGGTTCGTGTCGACGAGCGCAATCGCTGTGGCATCACCCTGGCCCGGCGCGCCGTTGCCGTCGACGAACATGGCGACGCCTTCGGTGTGCTCGGCGAGCCAGTCGGTGAGTGTGGCTTCGTCGTGTGTGATGGCGGGTAATTCGGGGGTGTCGTCAATCTCGGCTTCGGCGCCAAATACGCCGAGTACGCGGTCGCGTAGGTTGGGGCCGAATTCGAGGTCGTCGAAATGGGCGGCCACTTGGTTGGCGTCGACGTTGGCAAAAGAAAGATCATCCGGGCTGTGCGAAAGCTGCATATCGGTGATCATTTGCGTGAGTTCACGGTTGAGGCGCACTTGTTCAATGCGTTCGCGGAAGCTGTTGCCGGCTTTGCCTTTGATGTCGTCGGCGTGTGCGATCAGCTCGTCGAGGCTGCCGTATTGTTTGATCCATTTTTGCGCGGTCTTTTCGCCCACGCCGGGGATGTTGGGCAGGTTATCGGATGGGTCGCCACGTAGCGCGGCGAAGTCCGGGTATTGCTGCGGGCTCAAGCCGTATTTTTCTTCTACAGCATCTGGGGTGAAGCGGTGCAGCTTGGATACCCCGCGCATGGGGTACAACACGGTGGTGGTGTCGTTGACCAGCTGTAGGTAGTCGCGGTCGCCGGTGACGATCAGTGTTTCGTATTCGCCGGACTGTGCCCCGGCCGCGGTGGCCAGGGTGGCGAGGATGTCGTCGGCCTCGTAGTTTTCGACTGAGAGCGTGGTGATGCCGAGTGCTTCGATGACTTCGCGGATGAGTTCAACTTGGCCCTTGAATTCTTCTGGCGTGGCCGCGCGCTGGGCTTTGTAATCCGGGAATTTTTCGGTGCGGAAGGTCTTGCGCCCGACGTCGAAGGCCACTGCGATGTGGTCGGGTTTTTCATCGCCGACGATGCCGGTAAGCATGGTGAGGAATCCGTAGACCGCGTTGGTGTGCTGGCCGCCGCCGGTAGAGAAATTTTCTGCCGGGAGTGCGTAAAAAGCACGGAAGGCCATGGAGTGTCCGTCGATGAGCAAGAGGCGTTTCATGCCCTACACCTTAGCCGCCGACGGCAGCACACTACAGCCGCAGCGCTAGAGCCCAACCGCCGCAGCTAGAGCACCATGGCCTGCTGCCCCG
>NZ_LZMN01000051.1:0-15097 GCF_001665955.1 Corynebacterium sp. EPI-003-04-2554_SCH2473622
TCCTTAAAGAGGAAATCTTCGACATTCCAATCTTACACCCCAGACACCCTGCCCGGGTGGAGCTAAGCCGCAGGCACACCGCACGGTCGCATGTCAGAACCGCAGCTGCTTATCAGTGGTTTATCCGTACGTATCGCGCGGACCGCGACCTTTCACATGTAGCTTGCCCTTACGCCAATTCGGTGCCTGCGGGCCAAAGATCTTCAACTCAGTGATCACGTCCGGTCCAGCTTTCTCGCGGATCGAGCGCAGAATCTCCCGCTGCATATACCGCAAATTCGTCGCCCACGCGGTGGAGTCACAACTGATAAATAGCGCCGTATCTTTCACCATCTCTACCTTGGTGTGCTGCGCGATCTTCTCACCCACCAGCTGCGCCCAGTGCCCAGTCACCCACCCAGAGGCCAGGTTTTTCTCCCAACCGCGGGAGGTAATTTCTTTGTTCAGTACCGCACCCGCCGACGGCAAATTCAATTGCCTGCGCGGACGCCTGCCATCAGGCCCGGATTGCCGGTATTTCTGCCAATTCAGCGCACCGAGGGCGCCAGGAGTGTTCTGGGCATTACGTTCCTGGTGCGCCCGTGCTTGCCGACGGCGGCGCAGATAACTTTGTGCACCCGTCTGCGAAGTGCCCAGTGGTGGTGCGAATCCACGTTGTGCAGCAGCTTCCCGGACGGCGGCAAAGGTGGCGTCGACAAGATCACGAGGCTGGCTTGGTATCTGTGGCTGGTTAGGGGGCAGTTTTTGTGACTGATTCTGTGACTGGTTGCCTGCTGAATTATCGGCAGAAGCACTCATCGTGATCCACCGTCGCCAGGCTGGGGTGTGTCTTCGGCACCAGCACGTCGCTCGTTCTGGCTGGTGTCGATAAAGGACACACGTGAATACTCACCGCTGGCGCTCATAGAATCGTGGACGCCGATGCGAACTACAGAATTCGGTTCTAGTTCCTCGGGAATATCTTCTTCCACCGCAGCGGTAATCAGCACCTGTTCCACAGAGCTCGCAAGCTTGACCAGGTGCCGCCGACGCTTCACATCCAGTTCCGCAAACACATCATCCAGAATCAGAATCGGATCCGTGCCCGATTGCCGCAAAATCTCGAATTCTGCCCAGCGCAACGCAATGGCATAAGACCAGGTCTCACCATGCGAAGCAAAACCTTTCGCCGGATTAGCACCAAGTAGTGCTTCCATGTCATCACGGTGCGGGCCGACGAGGCTAACGCCGCGCTCAATCTCTTTGTTCCGCGCATTGCCTAATGCTCCCAGCATGGCAGCCTCGATGAGTTCGACTTGCACGTGACCGTGCTCATCCCGGTAATACTCGTCGGTGATGCGCCGAGACGGCATCGCTGTCGAATTCCCAGAACCAGCAGCCACCCCAGAATTACCGTTTTCTACCACGGTATCCAGGGTGGAATTATAAGAGACATCTGCTGGGCGAGATTCTGGAGCGATAGCCGCATAGGCCTTACGAACCTGAATTTTTAGCTCATCAACCAACTCGATACGCGCAGCAATTAGCTGTGCACCCAATCCAGCTAAACGATTATCCCAGGCATCCAAGGTTGCTAAGGCAGATGCGGAATCATCGTCTCGATACCCACGCTTCAATGCCGCACTAGCTGACTTCAGCAGCGCATTTCGCTGACGCAAGACTTTGTCGTAATCAGCCTTCACGCCGGCAATTCGTGGGGTTCTACTAGCCAGCATCCTATCGAGATAGCGGCGGCGCTCCCCTGGCTCGCCACGTAATAGAGCCAAATCTTCCGGAGAAAACAGCACGGTCTTTGCTACCCCAAGCAGTTCCCGGGGTGTTTTCAACCGAGTTCGGTTTATCTGTGCACTATTGCTACCACTAGATTTGACCAATAGGTGCGCAGTGAGCTCGCGACCTTGATTAATAATGCTGGCGGATATCCGTGCATTATCTTGGCCAATGCGGATCAGCGGCGCATCGGTTGCTACCCGGTGTGAGCCGAGGTGCGCAAGATAGCCAATGGCTTCGACAATATTGGTTTTACCATAGCCATTGCGGCCGACGAACACGCTGATTCCCGGCGCAAACCGCAGGGAGAATTCCGGCCAAGAGCGGAAATCACGGAGCTGCAGGTTTTGGAGATACATTACCCAGGCAAACGAACCGGCATCAGAAGGTAAGTGAAATCAGACTGTGGGCTCGGGAATTGGCCGTCTTCGTTGGCTTCCGGCATGTGCTCCGGCTGCGGCAGCAAGATGGCAGGACGAGATGATTCAGTAAATCCGAAGAAGACCTTCTCGGTGCGTACAACGGACAAACCATCTTTCAGGTATCCCGGATTGAACGCGATGATTAACTCATCACGACCGGAGAATTCGCACGGTACTGCTTCTTCTGCATGGCCAGATTCTGCACCACCCGCAGACAAAATAACCTGGTCCTCAGAAAATTCCATGCGTACCTGAGCGTTTCGTTCGGTTAACAACGAGACGCGACGAATCGCTTCTTGTAGTGGGGCAATGTCGACGCTAGCAACGCAGCTATGGGTTTTTGGCAATAGTGGCTCAATATTCGGAAATTCTGCATCTAGCATGCGAGTGGTGGTTTCGCGATTGTGCGAGTGCAAGCCAAATAGGCCTTCAGCACCGACATTATCGCCAGCTCCCACTGCGATTTGTACGGGCTGATCCAAACTAGTGTCTAGGCTTCGCGCATTTTCTTGCAAAGTTTTTGCTGGTACCAGCAATTTAGCCGAGACGCCTTCGCTAACCGGATCCCAATTCAGTTGGCGAATAGCCAAACGGAAACGGTCTGTAGCAGCAAGTTTAATATCTGAGCCGTTAATGGCGAAGTGCACGCCAGTGAGCATCGGCAAAGTGTCATCACGGCCGGCTGCAGAAGCAACTTGCGTAACGGCATCAGTAAATAGCGATGGGTTCAGGCTGCCGGTAACTTGTGGTAGTTCCGGCAGTTGTGGGTAATCATCCAGCGGAATCAGAGGTAGCTCGAAACGGGAAGAACCACAACGCACCAACGCAGTGGAATCATTGACTTTCAGTTCGACTGGCTTGTTGGCCAAGCTAGCGACGATATCTGCTAGCAATTTACCCGCAACTGCAATAGTGCCTTCGGTCTCTACTTCTGCGGGGAGCTTAATCTTGGTGGAAACTTCGTAGTCAAAGCCAGAGAGCTCCAGGCCGGATTCATCAGCAGTAATCAGCATCGCGCGCAAGACAGGCTGAGTCGCTTTGGAAGGCAGATTCTTAGCTACCCAAGCGACGGCGTCTGCCAAGTCTTCCTTGGCAACACGGAACGATACTGCGGAGGAATCCATGTTGGTATCAAGCTCTCTTTAGAAGTTGTAATTCGCGAATTCTGGTTACGGGAATTCTGGTTGCAGAAATATCTGAAGTTACCCGAAATCCTAACACTTTTCCAGTAGCAGAAGACGGCTTTTTCGGGGAATTCTTGTCATTTAGGGTTAGCTAATTTAGCTATCTGAATTACATTGTTCGTATTTAAGAGCACATCCTGGATGCTGAGGTTACATCGTTGTAATTACCTCGTCACAGACGAGCTGGTCTTTGTTTGTTTTTCGGTATAAAACAAAAATTCTTCCGTTCCTTCACACCCTCTTTCTCTTAATAGATTTCCAAGTTAAAAAGATAGTAGTAGCAATAAGCCTTGTTATATCTGTGAATAATGGGTCATCGGCAAAGCTCAAAGCCGTTTTTCAGATTGTGTTTATGCGTGTGTAGTTCTTGTGGATAAAACGGTGCAATTGTGGATAACTCCCGTGTAATTCTGCTTCTCCACAACATGGGCCGATTTTTCCACAATTCTTCCACCGGTAGATTCACACAGCTCAGAATTCTTTCACAGCCATTATTTATGATCTGGGTTACAAAAAATATAAATTACAAACGTGTAATTACACAGGTGTGGAGAACCTTGTGGATAAAGAAAACCAGGCCCTGGACAATCCAAGGACCTGGTGGGGTATCGAGCTGGGACGGCTGCAGTGTCAGCCGAACACGAAGCTTAAGAAACGCGACCTCGCGTCTTAATAATTTGCGTCAGCTGTTGAATTTCATCGTAGGTATTCCGATTTTCTGTCATTTCTTTCCGGATCTTCCGATCCGCATACATCACAGTAGTGTGATCTTTACCGCCGAAGGCTTCGCCAATCTTGGGCAAAGAGTTATCGGTTAATTCGCGGCACAAATACATCGCGAGCTGACGGGCATGTGCAATCGCCCGAGTTTTGCCGGCACCAGTCAGTGCCTTGAACTCGATATTGAAATACTCTGCAGTCACTTCCATGATCGTGGACATAGTAATTTCCAGGTTCGCTGTATCTGGAAGGATGTCGTGCAGCGCGATTTCTGCAAGCTTCATATCGATCGGCTCGTTGATTAGTGAAGAATATGCAGAAACGCGAATCAGTGCGCCTTCTAATTCGCGAATAGAAGACTCGAATTGAGAAGCAATAAATTCCAGTACCTCCCTGTCGACGCGGGTGCCGTCGGCGGAAGCTTTCTTCATCAAAATCGCGATGCGTGTTTCCAGATCAGGTGGCTGCACATCAGTAATTAATCCGCCTTCGAAGCGGGTACGCAAGCGATCTTCCAGGGTGGTTAGCTGCTTCGGCGGGCGGTCGGAGGACAAAATGATTTGCTTATCAGCTTGGTGCAGCGCATTGAAAGTATGGAAAAACTCTTCTTGCGTAGACTCTTTGCCTTCTAAGAATTGGATATCGTCAACCATCAAGATATCTAAGTTGCGATAGCGGCGTTTGAAAGATTCCTGCCGGTCATCGCGCAAAGAATTGATGTAGTCGTTGGTGAATTCCTCCGAAGACACATACTTTACTCTCAGTTTTGGTTGTAGCACTTGGGCGTAATTACCTGCTGCATGCAAGAGGTGTGTTTTGCCCAAACCGGATCCGCCCCAAATGAACAGCGGGTTATAGGCACGTGCTGGATTTTCCGCCACCGCGACGGCGGCACCGTTGGCGAAGCGATTCGACGAACCGATAACGAAATTTTCGAATGTGTATTTGGGGTTGAGCGATTGTTCCTGGTTGGGATCATGTGCAGGAGCTTCGCGGTGTAGACGGCGGGCAGAATCGGGCTGCCCGGTGTCTGTGGCGCCAGCTTTCTGTGCCTGTTGTTGCTGGTATGCCTGTGCTAGTTCATCGAGACTGGCTGCTGCCCGGGGCGGATTGGCTTCTCGAGGGGCAGCGCTAGGCTGGTGGTCGCTAAAGCCGATTTCGATTTGCGAATCGTGATGATTACGCGGTGTTCGTCGCGGAGCACTCGGCCGTGAAGTGGAAGAAGATTGCTTTCCCGATTGGCTGGCTGCGGGGCTGGATGCCCCAGGTTCATTGCGTTCTGGGGATACTGGTGACTCTTCTCGCGGGCTGTAGCGAGAGGTGTATCGCGGTTCGTAATCCCGGCTGGCCTGAGCTGGAGAATGCGAGGACTGCCATTCGTCGTCTTGTGGCGCGGCGATGGACACAGCCAATGAACAAGATTTACCTAGGTAATGATTCAGGATACGCACGATGTGTGGGCCTAAATCATTTTCAATCGTCGCCTTGACATTTTCGTTCGGAACGGTCAGTAGCGCGTAGCTATTGACCATGGTGATTGGTCGGGCGCGCTGCAGATGGGCACGCTGTTGGTGAGTGAAAGACGGTACGTCAGAATCTGGTTGGTCAGAGATATAGAGAAGGTCATCGACCATCTTCTGCCAATTTTCTGCGAGCGTGGACGCATCGTCTGCCACAGTGCCTCGATTCTGTCTAGTTCGGTCGTCGTTTCGTGTTTGCTGGTGTTTTAGCCTTGGGTTCTCGGAGAGTCTTTCGGCGATTTTTGTTATCTAGTTAGTTATGTCTGGTCAGCAAATTCCAGAGCAAACTCTGGGGCAAATTCCAGAGCAAGCTCCAAATGAAATTCCCCAGGAGGATTCCACAGGGTAGCTGCTGCCAGAAATATAGCTTGACCAGTATTTCACAGAGTTATCCACAACTGTGAATAGACTCGCGGGAAATGTTATTCACAGTTATTCACATTATTGTGGATAACTTGTTGTTGGTAATTATAGCCTTCTACCTGCATTTTTATCCTAACTATAAACTTCCTGTTGAGAGTTATCCACAGTTGAGGTTGTGGATTCTTGTGAGTAGAAGCTCCTATTCATTACTACCCGCTGGTGTGGAAAACTGTCTAGCAAGCGGTTTTTCTTCGATAGCCTGCTTGAATCACATAGTTGTTATTTACGGATCCTGTATTCGATGCTTTGTGGAGAACGTGCAGCACTGCGCCGGGTTGTATTTCACAGGGGTTGATTCATTCCTGGGGATAACATTCTTGTGATTCCGGGGGTACCCGCATGGCTGGCGGTTGGCGAGAGCAAAATCGCCAGGCTGTTACGGCGTGTTGATTTGTTTTTCCTGCTCGCTGTGACGTAGTCTGGCTAAGTCTTTTCACAGTCTCGGACTGTGTACTGAAGAACCGAATGGCACTCGTGCGTTGCAGCGCTTTCCCAAGCTCGCTGGCGCGGAGTGTTGGTTCTCGAACTGCATCTGACGCGCCACTATGGCAGCGTCGCACCGCTTAGTGAAGGAGATCTACCGTGGCAAAGGGTAAACGCACATTCCAACCAAACAACCGTCGTCGCGCACGCGTTCACGGATTCCGTACCCGCATGCGTACGCGCGCTGGCCGTGCCATCGTGGCAGCCCGTCGCAAAAAGGGTCGTTCGAAGCTGACTGCTTAAGTTATGCTTCCCCGCCAACATAAACTGACTTCGCCGCAACAATTTCGGCGGGTCACGAAAAAGGGACGGCGGGCAGGATCACGCAGCGTGATAGCGCACTGCTATCAGCAACAGGGATCAGAAACACTTGCTGTTTCTGGTCCCCGTTTTGGTCTTATCGTCTCTAAAAGCATTGGCAATGCCGTCGTCCGGCACCGCACCGCCCGCCAGTTGCGTCATATCTGCCGCGAGCTATGTGTAGAACTTGACCCTGCGGTCGACGTCGTCGTGCGTGCTCTACCTGCGCTTGTCGACGCTGAGCCGCAACAGCTGCGCAAAGACGTGCGTAGTGCAGTGTTCCGTGCGCTGAAAAAGCTCGAGAAAACTTCTGCGCATATCGCGCCAAATGCTTCTACTGCAAAGAATGCGGAAGCGGCTACACAGTGACGTATTACAACACGGATGGGGAAGCTATCCCCGCAGCGCGTGGTCCTTCCCGGTTGCTGGTGGCAATGGTGAGGTTTTACCAGAAAAACTTGTCTTCCCAGAAACCGATGTCGACTTGCCGTTTCGAGCCCACATGCAGTGCCTATAGCCTGGAGGTTTTCGCGCGTCACGGGGCTTTTAAAGGCCTGGTCTGTGCTATCGTGAGAATTTCTAAATGTGGCCCTTGGCACCCGGGTGGCTACGATCCGGCAAGTCCGTTTGCACACTTGCCGGAAGCTCCTCGTCAGAACGAATCAGAATAAGTCAGAATAAGGATTATTTGTGCTTAATTTCATCTATTATCCGATTTCGTGGATCTTAGGTTTTTGGCGTGATGTCTTAAGCCTGGTGATGGATCCGCACTCCGGATATACCTGGGTTTTGTCCATCATCTTGCTGACCATGACCATTAAAGCTTTGTTGGTCAAGCCCATGATCACGCAGTTGCGCTCCTCCCGGAAAATGCAAGAGCTGCAACCAAAGATGAAAGAAATCCGGGATAAGTACAAAAATGATAAAACGAAGCAGAGCCAAGAGCTGCAGAAGTTTTATAAAGAATCCGGGATGAACCCACTGGCGGGATGTCTGCCGATGTTGGCACAGATCCCAGTCTTCATTGGTCTGTTCCACGTGCTGCGCATGTTCAACCGGACGGAGGAACGTTTTGGTTCCCCTGGTTTGACGGTAGAAGAAAACCGCAATATTCCGAACTATTCGTTCTCCGTCGAAGATGTCCAGTCCTTCTTGGACGCTGACGTATTTGGCGTGCCTCTTTCTGCGTTTATCTCCATGTCGGAAGACGCTATGCAGACTTTTGGGGCAGACTTCACCCGTCTTAACATCATTGCTGTTGCGGTGCCGTTGGTGCTGACCATTGCGACGCTGACTCACTTGAATGCTCGTTTTACCGTCGGCCGCCAGGAAGCTCGCCGCGCAGCGGGCAAGACCCCGCAACCCACCGGGGATAACGCCGAAATGATGCAGATGCAGATGGGCATGATGAACAAGATGATGCTGTGGGTCATGCCAGCAATCACCTTGGCCACCGGCTTCATCTGGACTATCGGTCTGCTGTTTTACATGCTGACCAACACCGTGTGGACCTTCATCCAAACCCGTATCATCTACGGCAAAATGGACCGCGAAGAAGAAGCAGAAGAAGAGGCAAAGCGCGAAGCTAAGCGCTCTTCCGCACCAGCTCCGGCGGCTCGCAAGCTAAATAAACAGACGAAGAAGCAGCGCAAGAACCAAGGCCACAACCAGCAACAAAACCAGGGCAAGAAGAAATAATGCTGGCTCGTATTTTCGGCGACCGGCAGGATCTAGCGCTGGCCTATCACGAATCCTTGGCGACGGATGCCACCACCCGTGGGTTTATTGGTCCGCGGGAGGCCCCACGACTGTGGGATAGGCACATTTACAACTGTGCGGTTATCGGCGAGGCAATTCCAGAAGGCTCACGCACTATTGACATTGGTTCCGGAGCTGGCCTGCCTGGTATCCCTTTGGCTATTGCCCGCCCAGACCTACACGTAACGTTGTTGGAACCTTTGCTGAAACGTTCCAATTATCTGAGCGAAGTCAGTGAGAAACTCGGACTCGACAACGTCACCGTCATCCGCGAGCGCGCCGAAAACCTTGGCAAAGACACGAAATTTGACGTGGTGACCTCCCGTGCGGTGGCTCCGCTGGCTAAGCTGGCACGGTGGTCGCTGCCCCTGTGTCGTCCTGGCGGAATAATGCTGGCGATGAAAGGTTCGTCGGCAAGCGAAGAAATCGAGCGTGATCAAGCCGCTATTAAACGCGCCAAAGGCGAACGCGCCGAAATTATTACTGTGGGGTCTGAGCTGGACGAACCCACCACCCTGATACGTGTTCATCGCGTAAAGTAAGCTCATTGGCATGACACAGCAGCCCCGCTTGATCACGATCGCCAATCAAAAAGGCGGCGTTGGAAAAACCACCAGCGCCGTGAACCTAGCCGCTGCCCTCGCCCACCAAGGCCATACGGTGTTGGTCATAGACCTCGACCCGCAGGGCAACGCTTCTACGGCGCTGGGCGTCGAGCACCGCACAGGCACGAAATCTAGCTACGAGGTCCTACTCGGCAACGCCACGGCGAAACAAGCCGTGCAACAGTCTCCAAACCGTGACAATCTCTGGTGCATCCCTGCCACGATTGATCTGGCTGGTGCAGAGATTGAGTTGGTGAGTTTGGTGCGCCGCGAATATCGGCTTTCCGACGCTTTGAAGAACGGTTTTTTGGACGAATACGGGTTCGATTACGTCTTCATTGATTGTCCTCCATCACTGGGCCTGTTGACGATCAACGCGATGACGGCGGTGCAGGAAGTGATCATCCCGATCCAGTGTGAGTATTACGCTCTGGAGGGAGTGGGTCAGCTGCTGAACAACATCACTATGATCCGCGAGCATCTGAACGCAGATCTACACATTTCCGGTGTGTTGCTGACGATGTACGACGGGCGCACCAAGTTGGCCGAGCAAGTCGTCGACGAAGTGCGCGGGCAGTTTGGTGCCGTCGTCCTGGGTAACGTCATTCCGCGCTCTGTACGCGTCTCAGAAGCCCCCGGATACGGGCAGACGGTGATTGACTACTCCCCGAGCTCCCACGGCGCCTATGCCTACGGAGCGGCGGCGAAAGAGTTGGATGAGCGCGGTGACTACGTGCCCCACAGCTCGACGGGGCCGATTGGTGTGAGCCCGGAGATTTTTGCACAGCTTTCCCAACAGAACGCCGACGAAGCCACTGAAACAGCCGAAGAGACTGCAGATCAGGCTGCCGACGATACGGTGCACGACACAGCGGACGAAGCATAAGGAGTAACGAGTTTTCATGGCGGAGAAAAAACCACACCAAAAACAAGGCGGCTTGGGCCGTGGCTTGGCTGCCCTGATTCCTTCTGCGAACGACGAGGATCAGTCCGCGCGTCCTAGGCTAGGAAATTCCGCGGCTGATGTGATTCTGGGATCGGCGCTCGGCAACCGTGGGGCCCACGGTGCTGGTGACGCTGGCCCGGCTGGCCAGAAGAATACTGCTAAGGGAAAATCCCCTAACTCTGGCACTGGTTCTGGTACAGGATTGGCCGGGGCCCCGAAGCACGGCACCACCGGCGATGGTCGTGACACAGGCAAAGACGATGCCGCAGAGGCCGGAAAATCCACCAATAAACCCAGTGTTCCAGGCGCGCCAACGATCGCATCTTCGTCGTCCAACGCGACCCGCTCACGCGCAGGAAGTCTTGGCCCGCAATTCGGTGCAACCTACCGTGAGGTGCCCGTCGGCCAGATCTCGCCAAACCCGAAGCAGCCGCGTACCGTCTTCGATGCTGATGACTTAGCAGAGCTAGTGCACTCCATTAAAGAATTCGGGCTTCTGCAGCCCATTGTCGTGCGCCCGGCGGAAGACGGCTTCGAACTCATCATGGGTGAGCGACGTTGGCGGGCAGCTTCTCGGGCTGGCTTATCGACGATCCCTGCTATCGTGCGGCAAACCACAGATGATGCCTTGCTGCGCGACGCATTGCTGGAAAATATCCACCGGGTGCAGCTGAATCCACTGGAAGAAGCCCATGCCTATCAGCAGTTGCTGGAAGAGTTCGGTGTGACACAGGAACAGCTAGCTGACCGGCTGGGGCGTTCTCGCCCGGTAATCACCAATACTCTGCGTTTGCTACGCCTGCCAGTAGATGTGCAGCGGCGAGTAGATGCTGGTGTGCTTTCTTCTGGGCATGCTCGTGCGTTATTGGGGTTGCAGGAAAAAGAACAAATGTCGCAATTGGCAGAACGCGTGGTAGCCGAAGGCCTATCCGTGCGAGGCACAGAAGAAGCTGTTGTACTGCTGAATAAAGGGCAAAAACCAGCAGCGAAGAAGAAAAATTCGCCAGCACCACAACCAGAGTATTTGACGAATACAGCCGAACGTCTGGCCGATAAATGGGACACGAAAGTTACTGTGTCCATGGGAAAACGTAAGGGAAAAATGGTTATCGAATTCGGTGACCAAGATGATTTCCAACGCATCATGGAGCTCATTGAAGGTTCTGCCGGAACTGCGGACTAAATGTGAGCAGAAACCTCTGCGAAATCCAAGGAAAACCCGGGCGCTGTGCCTCGTTACTTCGACTAGTGCACAGCGCCCGGGTTATTTGTTTCCTGTTGACCGTCTCTGCTGATTACTTTGGTGCTGATTGCCGACTACTTGCGTTACTGTTTGCGTTCATAGACGGAAAGTCCAGTGTGGTTAGCGTGATGCTGCACGCACGAGACCGGAGAAACACTGGCTAAGACTGTTCGGCTTCCAACAGCTCTGCGAAGTTGTAGGTGCCAGTCTTCATATCGTCCTGATCCAGCAAATACAACCGCTTCACACCAACGACGATGGCTTCCGCGATGGCATCGCGGTGCTTTGGCTGCGTCAAAATTTGGACATCCTGTGGGTTCGTCAAATACCCCAGAACGACATCGATGGTTGGCATCTGTGGCAGGCGCAGTACTTCCCAGGTACGTGCGTGATTGCGGCAATCCTGTAGTTCTGTGCGGGCAACGATTTCGCGTTGTACAAAGCCAGAAAGTTTTTCCCCGATCATTGAGGAAGAACCGTAATTCGAGCCGAAATAGAATGTTGCTGCACCATTCGCCTTATCATTCCGATAATGATCGCAGTGCAAGCTAATCACGAGGTCCGCACCAAAAGCATTGGCGATATCAGCACGCTCCCGCTCGCTGGGATCATCCATGCGAGGGCGGGAAATAATAGTTTCCACACCAGCGGCAATCATGCGTCCTTCGATACGAGAAGACAGATCCCAGAGGATTTCTTCTTCCGTGATCTCACCAAAACGTCCGCGGACAGTCGCTCCCTTGTTGGCGCCGCCTAGCGCGGGATTAATGACGACACGTTTATCTGCCAGTTTTGGCCCGGCACGGCGAACCCACTCGCGTTCCCGGATGGCTTGTGCCGATCCGCCTGTGGAGATGCGGCGACCGAGTAAAGAAAGAGAGTGGATTGTGTTCGGTCCACAGATTCCGTCATCTTGTAAACCGGAGTTGAGCTGGTAATTGCTCAATGCTTCGTGCGTGTTTTGTCCAAAATGACCGTCGAGGTTGTGGCTGTAAAAGCCTAATTCCTGTAGCTGGCGCTGCAGTTGGGCGACGTCGTCACCAAATAGTTCTTGGTTGGGTTGGAAAGACAGCACCCGGGCACCCAGCGTGTACGAGGCATGACGAAGTTCCCGTAGGGTGATCTCATCGATCGTGCCCGACGGGATGATGCCGCGGGATTGCTGGAAAGCCTTCAACGCTTCCGCCAATTCGGCGCTGAAGTATTTGTCTTCTTCGCTGAATTTCTGAGTCTTCCAGTCCGCCACGTCACCGTCGAAGTGGGATAGCATGCCCAGGCGGGCCAAAGTGGCACGAGCTTCTGCTACGCGAGCTGAAGAATCGCCCACCTTCAATACTTTCGTCACAACGCTCCCTCATGCAGCGTGATAGCCATGGTCGTGGTGTTCATATTTGGAATTTGTTCGGTCCTGCAGCCACTCCCGCCAGAAAACGTTGCCCGCGTGAGTGCGGGACGGCGAGAATGACCGCTTTCGGGTCTCCCTCTAGGTTGAACCTAGAGAACGGCCTCGACCTTGCTGATGATTTGCTTTTTCGGCAAATTGCCGGTGAACTCGTCCACCTTGGAACCACCCGAGTAGATCATCACCGAAGGGATAGACATGACCTGGAACATGGCAGCCAGGGTGCGTTCAGTGTCAACGTCTACTTTGGCGACCTTGATCTTGCCGTCGTATTCCGCGGCGATCTCATCCAGCACTGGGCCTAATTTCTTGCAAGGACCGCACCACTGTGCCCAGAAATCGACGATGACTGGGACATCTGATTCGACGACCTCAGACTTGAACGTCTGGGACGTGATGTCAATTGTGTTGCTCATGTGACTTGTCACCTCGTGGTTTTCTAGAAAGAATTACTAAGAATTCTAGTGTAGTCACAACGAATTAGCGCCATGGCGCGCGAAAACGCGTCTGCCATGACCACAAGTAAACGTTGCGCAAAATTCTATTTTGCAGCGGGGGAATTCCCAGCTGACTCCCAGTGAACTGCCGCTGCCAACAGCCCTCAACGGGCGACAGCAGCCAAGTACTCGCCGGCGTCGATGGCTGCACGACAGCCGGAACCAGCAGCAGTGATGGCTTGCTGGTAGTGGTCATCCACCAAGTCACCGCACGCGAATACACCATCCAGGTTGGTGTGGGTGTGTGGGTGGTTGACCTTGACATAACCAGTTTCTTCCAAATCGACCTGGCCTTGCACTAAGTCTGTACGCGGGTCTGAACCGATTGCGACGAATAGTGCAGTCACGTCCAGCTCGCTGGTTTCGCCGGTCTGGGTGTCTTGCAGAGTCAGGCCAGATACCTTACCTGCAGATTCTTGAATGGCAGCAACGGTCTTATTCAGCTCCCAGGAGATTTTCTCGTTGTTCTTTGCCCGGTCCAGCATAATTGGCGAGGCAGAAAAACCTTCGCGACGGTGCACGATGGTGACCGATCGGGCGAATTTGGTGAGGAAGGTAGCTTCTTCCATTGCGGAATCTCCGCCACCGACAACAGCAATATCGTGGTCCTTAAAGAAAAAGCCGTCGCATGTAGCGCATGTAGACACGCCACGGCCTGTCAGCGCCTTTTCTCCTTCTACTCCCAGGTGACGTGGTGCCGAACCCGTCGCCAAGATTACGGTGCGGGCGGCAAATTCCTCATCGCCGACGTAGATCTTTTTGATTTCACCGTCGAGCTCCACGCGATCGACTAATTCCATACGCAAGTCAGCACCGAAACGTTGGGCCTGTGCGCGCATTTCTTCCATTAGCTCGGGGCCCATGATGCCCTTTTGGAAGCCGGGGTAGTTCTCTACCTCGGTGGTGTTCATCAATTCGCCGCCGTATTCATAGCCCTCAAAAACGATTGGGTTGAGTTCAGCGCGGGCAGCATAAAGCGCGGCACTGTAGCCGGCTGGGCCAGAACCAATTATGGCGACATCGTGAACGATCATTATTTTCCTCCGTTGCTGGATCTGTCTGCCAGATATTCTACGCGCTAATGAAACAGAATCTTGGCGACGCAAGCATGGTCGCAATGGCACGGAGGTGTGGTTCTGCCCACGATGATTGCCCTAACAACTAGCCGGTTTGAGCGCGTTCGACGGCGTCGCGAATGGCCTGGCGTGCCCGCCAACGTCGTGATTTTACGGTTCCCGGTGCCACGCCTTGCTGTTTAGCGACTTCAAAAATGCTGTAGCCTGCGATATCTGTCAGGGTCAGAGCTTCGCGTTGTTCCTCGGCGAGTTCTGCAAGAGCATCTTGCAGGTAAATTCGCGCATCCACACTTCCAGCGGGATCATAACCCAAAGCTGGGTTGTGGTCGTGTGGCACCACTTCTGCGTCAATCGTGGGGGTTTCCCGGCGATGCTTGTGGTTGAGGTAGTCATAACCGGCATTCATGACTAACCGGTGCAGCCAGGTGCTCAACGCAGATTCTGCCCGGTAGGTGTCTAGCTTCGTGCTGGCTTTAAGCATCGCATCTTGCATGATGTCGTCAATATCGTGATCGTTGCCTGCATAGCGGCGCGCTACCCCACGCAATCGACGCCGGTGCTTGGTGAAAATCGCGTTAAAAGCACTGGCATCGCCACTGCAGAAATCGTCGACTAACTGTTGATCAGAAATTTCAGTGTGTTCTGTCATGGTCCCCCCGATTATGTTTCCCCAAAAATTTCCCCTGTGGCCCCCATTACACCGTAGGTACGACGAAAGCGCCGTCCGGTTTTGTTGCACATTGAAATG
>NZ_LZMN01000052.1:0-7505 GCF_001665955.1 Corynebacterium sp. EPI-003-04-2554_SCH2473622
CCGGTTCGATCGTGTCGATCGAATCTAGCCACTCGTAGAGGTCTGCCGGGGTGTCTTTGTTCAAACGGCGCGCGGCAGCCCACACTTGCAGAGTCACGCCGGTCATTGGCGTGTGCTGTAGGCTCGGCATGCCTTGCCGGTGTTGTTCAAGCTCGGCACGAACTTTGTCGGCGTGAACGACTGCGATTTCTTCGCTTTTTCCGTCGGTGTAAATCACGTTCATTTTCATTGGGGTGCTCCTTCGATTTTGTCGATGATGTCTTCAAATTTTTTGAGATATTCTTTTACCCAGTTCGGCTCGGTGTCTTTTGCCGCGCGCGTGAGATACAGAGATGGCTTGATCTTTCGGGCTTTCCAGCCCCAGTGAATCGGGCCAGCATACGGCACGCGCTTTTTTCCAGCACGCACGATTGCAGCAGTCTGTGTGGCACCCGGGCGAAGACTATCGCGTAGCAGACCTGGTACCGCGCTAGTCATTGATAGCGGTGCCACGGGCACGATTTCACGCGATCGAACGAGCACGTGATTAGCGGCTGCACGGTGGGCGTCTTTGAGGTCATCTCGGACGTCTAGACCTGCCTTTTTTAGGCTTCGACGTAGCTCACGTGCTCCGTCGACGTAGACCGTGGCTTGTGGGCGGCGTGCCATTAGCCAGGCTTCGGAGTAAAGCGCGGCAGCGCTGGAATCGTCCAGGAAATATCACTGATCGGTTGGGTCTTGACATCGCCACCGATCTCGATGGGATCAATGACCACATTGCCCTCGATCTTCGCTGCATGCTGCGTGTTCGGTGTATAGACGAATGCCACGGTCTTGCCTGCGTTAGTCCAGGAATAATCCACGATTCCGGACTTTGTGAGGTCTTGGGCGACCTTGGCTTCAAGCGTGCCGGTGTAGGTGGTTTCACCTGCTTGCGAGCTGCCATCGAGAAAGTGCATAGGATCTTCACGCGATGGGTTGATGGTGATCTTTGCCGATGCGATCTGGGCTGAATGCGCGGTGCCACCAAGTGTTAGTGTTCCGGGGCCAACGGTGTAGGTTTTAGCCATTGTCTTGTTCCTTGTCTGAATCGGATTGAGTGATATCGACGGTTGTGCTCACCACAAACCGCGCGGCAGGTAGCTTGCCCCCGCTCGGCGGTGTGGCCTGTTCATTCGTAGAAATCGTGTCTATCTGAATACCTGCTTGGACTAGCGCGGCAGTCACGTCGGTGACGATCTCATTGAGTGAGTAGAGGTCTGCCAGCCCGCCCAGATCACGCACCACAGCGATGACTTCACATTGCACGGTGAAATCTGTCCATGTGATTGACGCTGCTTCAATATCAGTCACTGTGACGAAACAGCCAGGGGCTGTGACATTGCGGGCATCGATCGTGGCAGGTATTCCGGCTTCGTGTAAAGCGGTGACGATCTCGTTAGCTGCAGAGAGAATCACTTAGAGCACCACCGGTTTTTTCCATTCGCCTAGCTCTAGTAGCTGGGCGACTTCGGGGTCTCGGCGTGAGACGTAGACCGGCCCCATTTCGCTGATAGTCTCCACACCACTCGGTGACATTCTTCTGCGATCAACGCGGGCAATGAGCATGATTGCACCTAGCCGCCATTGGGGCGGCCAGTCAGCTTGTGGCTTACCTTTCCACGATTCGATCATGGACACGATGGGTTCGACGATTACTTCTAGCGTGTCGGTGGCGTGCGAGCCTTGCCACTGGGCTACGTCCTCGGCGGTGATTGCTGCAGCCATGATTATGCAGCTACTGCAGACTCGGTAGTAGCGGTATTGAACTCGACTTGCACGATGCCACGGGCATCGGAAACAAAAGCGGCCCAGTATCCGAATAGAGCATGATCGGAACCACCGCGGGCGACATCTACCGCGTTAACGCGAATTGGTGAGCCGGGCAGTTCACCAAAAGTAATCGCGTCTTTGTGGTAGGCGATAACGCTGTTAGCTGGCACCTTGTCGTCGGCGATGAACTTTTCGGGTTCTACGCCAAGCAACTTGAGATACTCCGGGTTATCCATTGTGGTGATGTCCATGAGCTTGAACAGATCATCAGGATTGACCAAAAACGCGGTCGGTTCCATACGCACTTGCTTTTTGATAATCTGCCGGGCCTTGGCAGCTGCATGCAAGAGATTAGGCTGCTTAGTCTTTTCCTTTTTCTTCTTCGCTTCGGCAACGACAAAATCTGCTGCTTTTTCATCGGATTTCATCGCATAAGAGTTAGTCATCTCTGCCAGGTAGGACTGAATGAATCCTGCATCGGGGAAATCGATGTATTTGCGGTCTAACTTGTGGCCACCGGCGATACGCTTAGCTTCTACTTCGATAGCTTCAGTAGCCGGGCTGTTGGTCGGAATCTCCTGCAGATTTCCGGCGTAGTCGTCGACGGTTGGAAGAGTCTTCCAGCGCCAGCCGCGTAGCTTGATGCCGGTTAGTGGCTGGCTGGAAAGTGTTGGGATGATTTGGCGCTGGAAGCGTGCGCCGCTCCACAACTCGCCAAGCCATTGCACGTTATCGACGGCCGGGTTATTGGCGTTGGTGATTTCGCCTAGTGCTGCAGTGATGTCGCTGTGGTCAGCGGAGGTCATGCCGGTAACGATGGTGTTCGCGGCTTTGGTGAGGTTCATGGTTTTTTCCTCGTGCTTTGATGCGTTGATGTGAGTGGTCACGGTGCTTGCCAGGTTGCGCGGCTTGCCAGCAGCAGCGGTAACACGCGCGTCGTCATAAGCTGGTAGGGCTACAAGAGCCACGGCTGTCAGCCGTGCTGCGGTGACGATGCCGTCGGTAATTTCCGGATCGTCGAGTTCCACGCTAAGGGCATCGCGAATACCCTCGGTGACATCGGCTAGTGCTGCATCGCCGTCGGCGGTGGCACCCACATGGAAACTCATGTGAATGCCGTCGTCTTTGATCTCGGCGGCGGTGGCGCGGCCTACCGGGGTGCCGTTGTCGTTGGAATGATCGCGGTAGAGTTTCACACGGCCTAAATCTTCGGGCAGCTCGATCGCGTCCTTATTGACACTGAACACCCCGCGGTTGGTTTTGCCAGGTTTATTGAATGGCAAGACCAGGCCAGAAAGCTCGCGGGCATTTTCCTCGGTTGTGGTGTCATCGTCGGTGGTGGCCTGCGATGCGGTGAGATCAGCAGGCAAGATGAACTTGCACGGCTGATTGTGAGCTGATGCGGTGATCAGGTTATTCATTGTTGTCCTTTCGGTGTTTTGGGGTCTCTGGTGGCTCGGCGGATAGCCACGGCAGATATTTTTCGATCCACTGGGCAACGGCGGGGGTGGCCAGTAGTCGCGTGGTGCCGGTGGTCACGGCCAGTACTGCAGCGACCCAGGGGATTGCGGTAATGCCATAGGCTTCGGCGATTACGGGCAGCAGCGGCAGCAGGCCAATGACGGCGGCGGCGAGAGTGCGAATACTAGCCCGGCTCGGGTATTGCACTTGGCTACTTTCTTTCATTTCTTTCTTCCAAGATGGTGACGAGGGTGTGCAGTGCCAGATATGCGACGATTCCTGCAGCAGTGAATCCCGATATCAGGCCAGCTATAAGCGCTGTGATGATCTCGGCGATCATGCGCTAGAGCCTGCATAGTCCAGGCGTGCAAGCCATTGATTGAGCACCGTACCTAGTCCGCTTGATGCCAATAGGCACAAAATCAATTCCATAGCCTTTACTCCTTTTCTCTGAATCCATCGACACCTAGCTTTTCGCCAATTGCAGCTAGGGCATCAACGACGGTTCGGTTGCCTAGCTGTGGCCAGCCGGGGAATTGTCCAGGCCCACCGGGGCCTGCCAATTGCTCTCGGGCTTCAAGGGCGGCATGCTTAGTGGTGTTCAAAGCACCGGGCATATCGTTGTTGACCATCAGGTCAAAGGCTTTGTCACTCATTTGTTCTCCTTGTGGTTTTCCGTGCAGCTCCTCGGCGACCATGGCGGTGAATACGTCCATAGGGAAGTTCTTGCCTGGGTCGGTGTGGTCAGATTCTCGGTAGGCGGCAGAGACATCTGCATGTGTGCAGATGCCTTTTGCCCTCCGGCCACGTACCTCGGCGACGCTAAGGTGGCGCGGGGCGTGGCCATACCGGCGGCACCAATCGGCGACCACGCGGGCACCGGCGCGAAGCTGGGCGTCATATTTGAGCCACTCGGCACGCGATGATGCTGCATAAGCCAGGAACGAGAGGTGAAATCCGTTGATATTCGACGTGTAGAGCGCGGCTGCCGGTGAATAGTCATCGTCGTTGGCGCGAAGCGTTTTACCATCGGCAGCAACGAGAATCGTGTATGAGCCGGTGCGTGATTTCTGCTGCCAATCGGCGCGGTTAATGAGTGCTTGTGTACCGGATTCACGCGGGCACTCATAGGTGTGCAGCACGATCTGGGGCACCTTGTGCGGGTCACGCCAGCCGCTGTCGACGTCGGTGAGCCGGGTGATATCGGCCTTAAACTGTGGTGGCATTGTGAGGTTCCTTATTTTCGGTGGCAGGTAGTGGCAGGGCGTCGAATATCTCGGTGACATCGAACTTCAGATGACCATGAGACATGTCAGGCTCATTCACGCGCGATTCAATCGCTGCCATAAGTGGCGATAATCCGAATGCCACTAGCTCGGTCATGCGAGTAGCCGCGTTTTGATATGAAAGGGACGTGCCACCAACGCTGGAATCAATAAACGGCGCGGGAATGTTCATCACGCGCGCGACATCGACGGCGGCGGCGTTACGTCCATCGATCAACAGATTTTCTTTCGCGATGCTGTGTTCGTTGACTTCCACGCCAGGCGAAGAGTAAGACACCCCAGAGTTGCGGCCTTTTCGGGCAGCGACGTAGCCGTCGATAAGTTGTTGGATTTCTTCGCGCGATAGCTGGGCGTTGTTGGTTTGGCGAAGCTCGATCAATGCAGCTGGGTTATCAGCCACGCGCGCGGCAGCGGCTTGGATTTGGCGGGCATCGCGGATAGCTGCAGCACCATGAGTGAGAACGCCGTCATGAATGCCAGTAAAGACACAGACATCTTCTGGACTCACGGCGTTTCCGTTGACTATGACGGTGCCGTCGTCTTTGGTATCCCAGAGGTGGCGGGGGATATGCACCGCAATCATGGGCGTGCCGTGGGCATCTCGGTCAAGCGCCCAGCATGATTTGCCGTAGAACAGCAAGTCGTCCACGGTGTTGAGCATGCGAGACATGCGAGTCGATTTAGTGTAGCTGTTATCGACGAATCTGTTGGCTAGCCAATAGGGGTCATCGTATCCATCGGCGGCGATAAGCTTGCACCGTGCAATCGTGGAGACGATGAGGTTGCGAGCACGCATGACGGCGGGTACTTGCATGGCTACAGATCGCGTGATGGGGCTAGCGGTATCAGGCGGGATTAATTGGCCTAGGTGTGAATCACCAATCGTAAAAGGGCTAGCTACCGTGGTGGTGGCGGTGGCCGTTGCCTTTTTTAGTCGCTCAATTAATCCCATGTGTTTAATTATTTTGATTGTGCTGTCGGTGCCACGAATCTTGCTTTATTGGGTGTTTTGTCGCATGTAGAACCGGGCGCGGGCTGCAGCGGCGGTATCGTCGTGCATGTCTTTGAAATGCTTGGCTAGGTGCATGTAGGCACCGGCTTTAGTGCCGTGGATTATGCGCCACTTGCACTGTGGGCATATGGCTAGGTGAGTGTAGACCCCAGAATCGATCATTGGCGCTCCTAGAATATTTGCGGTTTAGGGTCGGCAGGTTGCCGGTTTTGCAGCCCGTGCAGTGCCAGGGTGGCGGCTTCTAATGCTGCGATTGAGCCACCTTGTGATCGGCGTTGCCATGTCCAGCCGTCGCCTAGTCGGCGTTTTTCTACAATCGCCATTGCTAGATCGAGATGTGACGAACTTCGGATACGTACTGCCGGGGCTGGGTTGCCGTCTGCATCGGTTTTGGTCATGCGGTCGAGTAGCTCGGCAGATGCTGTCGTTAGCTCGCGGGTCTTGATATCCATTGGTGGCAGGCCTCGGCGGGTTAGCTCGGCATGCAGCGTGGACGATGGGCCTACGTTGTCTACTACCGGGGCATCTTTGAGGTCTTTGCAGTATTTCTCGATTTTGGCCGGCGCCCAGCGGGTGCCAGGGCGCACCTCGATGACCTCGATCATGGGTGTATCACCAACCCAGCAGGCGGCAGCGATGGCGGTTTCGGTGCGCTCGATATCGATAGCAGCACCGATTACCGCCGGGGCATTAGCTGGCATGTAGTCAGTGGTCTGGCAGGCTTTCCACGTGGAATTATGGATAAGCATTTCACGCGCGCCGGTTCGGCGGTTTCCGTAGCCGCGCGCGAAGCCTGCCGGGCCTAGCTGCCGTAATCCGGCTTTGAGTGAATCCATGTCTAGCGTGTAGCCAAAAGCCGGGTGCGATGCGGCTACCGCGTCGAGATCAGTGGCATCTTGATCGTTGGCAATGCCGTAGTCAAGCAAGAAAATATCTTCGGCACCGGCTAGCCCTTGATCGATTAGCCCGTGCAGCCACGTTGACGCGGCAGTTCCCACGGTTGACAAGATGATCGTTTGCCGGTGTGGACGGGTGGCTTGCGTCGGCGTGATCGCCTGCATGAGGGCATCTGCCTGTGGTTCATCGAAAGCCCAGGCTTCATCGATTAGGTTGAGATCACTTTGCATTGAGTGCAGAGAATCTTCAGTTGGTGGGTGAGGTCGGAAAGCAGAGTTAAACCGGGCAAATTCCATGGATTCACTGCCGTTGGTTTTGAGCACTTTCACCATTGGGGCAAACGGCGACCGGTTGAAATCGTTGACGACTTCCAGCCATTTTTCGCGTGCTTTTTGCCCGGTCTGGGCGGTGTACCACACGCGCGCGTTGGGCACAGTAAAGGCGCGTTCGATTGCCCATGCTCCGGCAGCAGTAGTCTTGCCGGATTGGCGCGGCACAGTGACGATGATAAACGGCCAGCGTGGCCTGCCGTCGTTATTGACGGCACCGACGACGTGTGCTGCGAGTATTTGCCAGGGCATTGGTGGGTGGCCTAGTGCTTTTTGAATTTTTAAAATTCTGCGGCCACGCGCGTTAGGTTCAGGCCAGTGGCTTAGGTATCTCGGCGTCGGTGTGATCGTCGTCTGCAAGCAGCTTGTTGAGGGCGTCATTAAGGGCGTTGTCATTAGCAGTGTTCCTTGCGGCAGGTGTCAGGCCCAGTTCTGCGAGTACTTCGCGAAATGGTGGGGTGAGATTAGCGACGGCATAGGGCAGGCCATTGGCTTCGGCTTCATCGAGCGCCCAGGCATTAGCGCGGGCTAGTGATACCAGGCCTGCATCTAGGGTGTCGACGGCTCCGGATTGCTGGGCGTGTTCGATAGCTCGGTCGAGCTGTTGTTCATGGCGACCGGCTGGGCGACGTGGGATATCGGCGACATCGAACAGCGCGTTGTTCTGTGATTGCTTTTTCGGCATGGTGATTCTTCCAAAAAATAGAGGGGGGTAGGGGAGGGGACGGG
>NZ_LZMN01000053.1:0-60357 GCF_001665955.1 Corynebacterium sp. EPI-003-04-2554_SCH2473622
GGCGCGTTACCGCCCAGCTCCATCGAAGTGCGCTGCAGGTTCTTCGCCGATTGCTCCACCAAAATCTTGCCGACGCCAGTGGAACCAGTGAAGGTGACCTTGCGCAGACGAGCATCCGCCATCAACTCACGCGACATAGCGGAAGACTTCGTCGTCGGCACAATAGAGAGCACACCGCTCGGAACGTTGTGCTTAGCGAAAACCTCGGCGATGACCTCACCGAGCAACAGCATCGTCAACGGGGTTTCCTTGGCCGGTTTCACGATCATGGTGCAGCCCGCCGCCAGTGCCGGAGCAATCTTGCGCGTGGCCATAGCGAATGGGAAATTCCACGGGGTCACCGCCAAGCACGGGCCCACCGGCGTATGGGTAACGCGGATAGTGCCAGCACCAGACGGGGACTTGCCATAGTGGCCGTCGATACGCACGGCTTCTTCCGCAAACCAACGCAAGTACTCCGAACCATAACCGACCTCACCTTTCGCTTCGGCGAAAGTCTTGCCCATTTCCAAGGTCATCACCGTGGCAAAATCCTCGGCACGGTCCTGCACAGCGGCATAAATATCCATCAGCACGTCCGCACGCTGACGAGCAGTGAAATCCTTCGCCCAGGTGTCCTGGACGGCGTCGGCAAGATCCAAAGCCTTCATCCACTGCGTGGAATCAGCATCAGAGACCTGCGCTAACACCTGGCCCGTGGCCGGATCTTCCACCTCAGAATAAGCGCCGCCGACCCCGGCAACTTGCTCGCTGCCCAACCAAATTTTGGTAGGCAAGTTATTGATCAATTCAGTATACGGTGCGTAATCGAAGCTCATACTCACACTCTACGCGGGGTTGTGCAGTTTAGCTCACATTACGCAACCGCTGTGCGTGGGCTGCGGATAAAAAATGTCACCGGAACCATCGCCGTGACCATCACCGCAGCCACCACAAATGCTGCCCGCACACCCTCGGCCGTCGCAGCCGCTTCCGCCAGCCCAGCACCCAAGCCAGACTCGGTACCCCGAGTCAACACCACCATCAACAACGCGGTACCGGCGGCAGCAGCCAATTGCTGCAGTGTCGTCAAGATCGCCGAACCGTGGCTGTAAAGCTCCCCCGTCAATGAACTCAGCGCGGTGGTCATCATCGGCGTCATCAACAGGCCAAAACCAAAAGCGAAAACCACATGGAAAATGACCAACTGCCAGCTCTGAGAATCAGTGCCGATGGTGCTGAACAACCACGTACCGGCTGCCATCAAGAAAGCTCCGGGAATCATGATCGGCTTTGGTCCCACCGAATCATAAATACGCCCAATAATCGGCGACATCACTGCCTGCAACACCCCGCCCGGCAACACGATCAAACCGGCAGTACGCGCACCATCGCCCAAACCGTTTTGCACGAAAATCGGCAGCATGGTGACGGTGCCGATCAGCACCGCAAAAGAAAACAACGCGATAAACACTGACAGAGTGAAATTACGGATCCGAAACGGCCGCAGATCCAACAAAGCCCGGCCCTTCGCGCCCAAACGCACCTGCCGCACGCCGAAAACCAGCAGTGCAATAACCGCGACCACCAATAGCCCGACGAGCAGACCAACGTTTTCGCCGGTATCCAGCGCAGTTTCTAAAGAAGACAGCGAATAGACAATGCCCCCGAACGCCACCACCGATAACGCAACAGAAAGCAGATCAATCGGTTGCCCGGTGTTCTCCCCGACGTTCGTCAACAGCTTCGCCCCCAGCAACAGCACGCCTACCAGCAGCGGCAGCATGCACAGAAAAATAGCGTGCCAGGTAAAAGCCTCTAAGATCACGCCGCCGACGGTCGGGCCAGTCGCCGGTGCCACCGCAATCACCACACCAATAAAACCCATAACGGTGCCCCGACGCTCTAGCGGCACCAGCTGCAGCATCACCGTCATCAACAGTGGCACAATCAAAGCGGTACCGGCGGCTTGCACAATGCGGGCCAGCAACAACACCGCAAATACCGGCGCCACCGCGCCCATGATCGTGCCAAGAATAAACAGCCCCACCGAGGCAAAGAAAACTTGCCGGGTGCTAAACCGCTGAATCAAAAAACCAGTAGTCGGAATGACCACGGCCATGGTTAGCATGAACGCCGTGATCAACCACTGTGCGCTGGCGGCATTAATAGCAAAATCTTGCATAACCGCAGGCAGTGCAACCGACAACGAGGTCTCATTCAAGATCATGACGGTTGCTGCGGCCACTAGCACCGCCAACACGGCGACGACGTCCGGCGGGATCTTTTCCGGTTGTGCATTAACTCGGTTTTCACTCATATCGTTGCGGACCTCGATCCCTCCGAACCAGTATTATTTTTCGCTTAGCTTTGTTCCGGTTTCACAATCGGGAACAGGACGGTTTCACGAATGCCCAAGCCAGTCAGCGCCATCAACAAACGGTCGATACCCATGCCGGTACCAGCTGTCGGCGGCATACCTTGTTCCATGGCCGCCAGGAATTCCTCATCCAGCACCATGGCTTCCTCATCACCACCGGCAGCCAAACGCGCTTGGTCTTCGAAACGCTCGCGCTGGATCACCGGGTCAATCAACTCAGAATAGCCAGTTGCCAGCTCGAATCCACGCACATACAGGTCCCACTTTTCCGTGACCTTCGGCTTCGAACGGTGATCACGAGTCAACGGCGAGGTTTCTACCGGGAAGTCCTTGACAAAGATCGGCCCATACAGCTGATCCTCACACAACAACTCCCAGATTTCTTCCACCAGTTTGCCGTGCTGCCAACCGCCATCCTTCGGAACCTTCAAGCCAATGACGTCGGCAATTGCCAGCAGCTCGTCGACGGTGGAATCCACCGTGACCTCTGGCTGGCCCGGGAATTTGCGGGCCAAGGCCTCGTTCAAAGACGGGTACATTTCGATTTCTGGCCACTCGCCGGACAGATCGTACTCGGTGCCGTCGGCAAGCGTAACTACCTGCGAACCGAAAACTTCCTGGGCAATGTGCTGGACAGCCTCGCGAATCATCGTCGCACCAGTGTTGTAGTCGCCCCAAGCTTGGTAGGTCTCCAACATCGCAAATTCCGGTGAGTGCGAGCGGTCAATGCCCTCGTTGCGGAAGTTACGGTTGATCTCAAAAACGCGATCGATGCCACCAACGACGGCGCGCTTCAAGAACAACTCCGGCGCGATACGCAGGTACAAGTCCAAATCCAACGCATTAGAGTGCGTCACGAACGGACGCGCAGCAGCACCACCGTGGATAGTCTGCAGCATTGGGGTTTCAATCTCAACGAAATCTTCGCCTTCCAAATAATTACGCAGCGCACGAATCACCTTGATGCGGGTCATCGCATTCTCGCGGGCTTCCTTGCGCACAATCAGGTCGTTATAGCGCTGACGCACCCGAGTATCTTCCGCCATCTCTGCAAACGACACCGGCAGCGGACGAATCGACTTCGACGCCATCTGCCAGGAATTTACAAACACGGACAGCTCGCCACGCCGGGAAGAAATGACCTTGCCCTGCACCGCGACGAAATCGCCCATATCGACGTCGGCTTTCCACTGATCCAGCGCTTCCTTGCCAACTTCTGCCAAAGACAACATCGCCTGCACCTGGGTGCCATCACCATCTTGCAGGGTGGCGAAGCACAACTTGCCAGTATCGCGCTTGAACAGCAGGCGACCAGCGATGGCAACTTCATCGCCAGAATCGCCACCCGGCTGAATATAGGTCACGCCATTCTCGCGGGTGACTAGCTGTTCTGGCGCAGCCGGTGCAGCGTCGGTATCGGTGTCCTCCGGTTTCACCACAACATAAGCCCTGCGCAATTCGGCAAGGCTCATAGTGCGCTTAACCGCAACCGGGTAGGCCTGGTCACCACGGTCGAGTAAGCGTTGGCGCTTTTCCCGCCGGATACGCAACTGTTCCGGCAGGCTATCAGGGGCATCGGGGGAATTTTTCTGCTGACTCACCCGGCCCAGGGTAGTCGAAAAACACCACAAACGATAAGCCAGGCAGCCCAATGACAACGTTTCTGTGTTCTCATGCAAAAATTACTGTGATACGCCACACTTTCAGCCAAGCAGGAGACTGCCCAGTAGGAGACTACGGAGACTACAACGATGAACTCACTGTACTTAGTTGTCATCGGCCTCGCGATGATCATCGGTGGATACCTCATCTATGCAAAATTCCTCGGGAAGAAAATCTTCCAACTTTCCGATCGCTATAAAACCCCCGCACATGCCATGAACGACGGCGTGGACTACGTGCCAACGAACAAATTCGTGCTGTGGGGCCACCACTTCACCTCCGTCGCTGGCGCTGCCCCCATTGTCGGCCCGGCCGTGGCGATCATTTGGGGGTGGCTACCGGCATTCTTGTGGGTCACCCTGGGCACGATTTTCATAGCAGGCATGCACGATATGGGCATTTTGTGGGCTTCCCAGCGCCACCGCGGCCAATCCATCGGCACGCTGTCCGGCCGTTATATCGGCAAACGCGGGCGCAACCTGTTCCTCGTCGTCATCTTCCTGCTGTTGCTGATGGTCGTGGCCGCCTTCGCCGTGGTGATCTCCAACCTGCTCATCGCAAACCCCTCTGCAGTGATCCCAACCTGGGGCGCCATCGTCGTCGCCCTGCTCATCGGCCAAGCCGTCTACCGCATGCAATGGAACCTGCCGGTGGTATCCATCCTCGGTGTCATCGCGCTCTACGCGCTGGTGCTGCTCGGTGAGCGCTTCCCTATCGCGCTCCCAGAAACCGTCTGGGGCATCCCAGCCAACGGCGTGTGGATCATCCTGTTGTTCATCTACGCCGCCATCGCCTCACTGCTGCCGGTGTGGATCTTGCTACAACCACGCGACTACATCAACGGTCTGCAACTGTTTATCGCCCTGGGTATTCTCTACGGCTCCATGTTGCTCTCCGCACCGTCCATCGTCGCACCGCAGCTGAACAGCAACGTGCCGGAAGGCACCCCATCGATGTGGCCACTGCTGTTTGTGACCATCGCCTGTGGCGCCATTTCCGGATTCCACGGCATGGTCTCCTCCGGCACCTCGTCCAAGCAGCTGGAAAAAGAAACCGATTCCCGCTTCGTGGGCTACTTCGGAGCCGTCGGCGAAGGCCTGTTGGCGTTGGGCACCATCATCGCAGTTTCTGCTGGTTTCCAGAGCCTGGCTGAATGGGAAGAAATCTACAACGCGTTCAACGAAGGCGGCATCAACGCTTTCGTCGACGGCGGC
Source organism: Corynebacterium sp. EPI-003-04-2554_SCH2473622 (assembly GCF_001665955.1). Taxonomy (NCBI): domain Bacteria; kingdom Bacillati; phylum Actinomycetota; class Actinomycetes; order Mycobacteriales; family Corynebacteriaceae; genus Corynebacterium; species Corynebacterium sp. EPI-003-04-2554_SCH2473622. The sequence continues at coordinate 5,236 of NZ_LZMN01000053.1, forward strand.
ACCAACATCGTTAACGCTGGCTTAGGCATCCCGGTAGGCATCTCCACGACGATCTTGGCGACGATGGCCGTGCTGTTTGCCGCAACCACCATGGACACCGGCGTGCGCCTGCAGCGCCTGGTGGTGCAGGAAATCGCTGAGGTTGCGGGCATTCGCCTGAAAGCGTTCTCCGCGACGATCATTGCCGTGGGCATCGCACTAGTCCTGACCTTCTCCGCAGGTGCCGACGGCTCCGGCGGAATGACACTGTGGCCGCTGTTCGGCACCACCAACCAGATCATGGCGGCGTTGTCGCTGTCGATCATCGCCATCATCCTGGCGCACCTTCGCCGCCCGTCCTGGCTGGTGGTTGTGCCGGCTATCTTCGTCATGGTCGCTTCCCTGTGGGCTGCTATCTCGCAACTGGGCACATTCATCTCCGATGGCAACTGGCTGCTCGTGCTGATCGACGTCGTCATCCTGGTCTGCGCAATCTGGGTGGTCATCGAAGCCACCGCCGCCTACCGGCGCGCGCAAAACACCCCGAAGGTGGTCTGGACCGACGAAGACACGGATGCTCCACTACCGCAAGTGCAAGCCATCAAACGCGGGAAATAACCGGGGGCGAAAGCTACGCGTCATGTCTATCGTCGACAAGCTAAAAGCCTTCGGGCAGGGCTTAAACGAATATTATTCCGCGCCGTACCGGGCCACGTTTGCGCGCGCACGGCAGGAAGAAGATGACCTGTTCCAGCTGCTGGTGATGTCCGAGGCCCTCGGCATTCCCAACCCGGCCAGCTTTTATACGCTGGAATTATTGCCCATCATTTACGAAGATTTCCATGCCTGGCACCGCCGGATGGGGATGCTGCGCTCGCCTTTGGAGGAGATCCAGTGTTGTTAGAGCAAATCAAAGCGCTTGCCGACGACAGCCCGGCGGACGCTAACCCAGATGCGCCCCACATCGTGTTTTTCGGCGGCAAGGGTGGCGTCGGCAAGTCCACGATTGCTTCCGCAGTAGCCCTCGGGTTGGCAGAAGATGGCTATTCCGTGCAATTGGTCTCCACCGACCCAGCGCACAACCTGGGGCATATGTGGGAGCAAGCCGTCGGCGCGCGCGGTGTAACTGCACAAGCAAGTGCAAACCTGCACCTGCTGGAACTGGATCCAGCAGCCACCACCAAAGCGCACATCGCGCAGGTGGAAGCCACCATGCGACGGATGATGCCAGAGCGCCTACACGGCGAAGTGGCCAAACATTTGGACCTGGCGCGTAATTCGCCGGGCACGCACGAAGCCGCAATGGTGGAGGCGATCGCGCAGGTAGTGGAAGATTCCGACCATGATTTCCTGATTTTCGATACCGCACCGTCTGGGCACACTTCACGGCTATTAGCGATGCCGGAATTGATGAACGCCTGGACCCAGGGGCTGATGAACCGGCGGGAGAAATCAGAACGGTTTTCGGAGCTGATCCGTGGGATGGACCCAAAACACACTGCCACCGACGCAGTGGACCGCCGCAACCAGGAGCTGCGCTCCATCTTGCACAAACGCCAGCAAAGGTTTGCCCGTCTGCGGGATGCTCTGCAGCAACAATCAGTGTTTTATTTGGTGCTCACAGCAGAGAAGGTGCCGGTTTTGGAAACCGCGGAACTGTATGCAGAGCTGGCGAAAACTGGGATTCGCGTTGGTGGCGCGGTGGTAAACCGGCGCTCACCGGCGGATCAAGGCGAATTTTTGGCGAACCGACGTCGCCTGGAAGATGCCGCATTAGACGATCTGCACCGCCGGTTGCCGCAGGTGCGCGTGACGGAAGTGCCACTGCTAGATTCAGAGGTCGGTACCCCGGCTGCCTTGGCAGAAATTGCTGCGCACCTGGGACGCAGCTAGTTGGCTAGTTATCCCCATCCAAGTTACGGAAGCCAATCCCGACAGGCACGCCGACGTTGTCGATCAGCCGCACCCCACCAAAAGTTGCTGCCACCAGCAAGCGCGCATCGCCTTCCTGTGGCGCCGGGCCGAAATCGCGGGCACGTAGTTCCAGATAATCCGGCTGCACCCCGGCGGCATCCAACACATCCTGCGCGGTTTCGAGCACGACTTGTGCTCCCCGTTCCGCCACATGCGCCCCGGCAGTCAGCGCCGCCGATAGCGCCACAGCTTTTTCTCTGTGCTCCACAGGAATTTCGGTATTACGCAAGCTCATCGCCAAGCCGTCCGGCATGCGCACCGTCGGCACCCCCTGCACTTTTACTGCCAGATGCAGGTCAGTTATTGCCTGCTGCAGACGCAACAAAAATTCATAATCTTTTTCCCCCCCAATGATGCTGTCTGGGGCTACGGCATGCAGCAAGCTCAAATGCACAGTCAAGGCCTCGGCCAATGCGGCGCTGTCTTCGAGCCCTTCCGGCGGAGTGATCTGTGTGCGCAGCCCCTGCGGCCAAAGACTATCTTTTTCACCAGGCTCACGAGTGTACGGGACGACGGCGTCGACGCCAGCTTCGCGCAAAACATCCATGAGCGCCGGGTTCAGCTGCCGGGATGGCGCTCCTTGGTTTGTTTCGTGCGCCTGCGCGCCAGGGGCAGCGTCGGCAGCACCAGTGGTCGTTTCAACAGCACCAGGGGCAACGTCAACCGTCTCGGCAGTGTCACCAGCGTCAACAGTGTCAACATGAGGCAGCTCAACTGCCGCCACCACAACGCCGAGTTGCTGCGCGGTACGCAACAACATCCGGTGTCCCGCGTGAATGTCTTGGCCCAACACCACCAGGTGGAGAGATTTCCCAGTTTTCTGCATGACACGCGAAAACCTCGCGATATCCGCGAGGTGAAAGTGCGTAGCTTGCCCGAAAGCAAAACTCATAACTGATCTACCTGTCGTTTTGTTCCTTGCCGAGATTAATTTTTTCGCCAAGGCTAGTTCTTACCCGGCCTTTTCTTGCCCAGGCTATTTCTTATCCGGCCTATTTCGTAGAGCGCTTGAGCAATTCAGCCACAGAAATACCACCGGTGTTTTCGTCCCGGCGGCGACGGCGCGTGCGCGATTCATCATCGTTGCGCTGCTCGTTAGCCGCCACCTGGGGCTGCTGTGGTGCGGCGTGTGAACCGGCGCCCTGTTTGTTGGAATCGTCCCGCACAGTGGTAGTTCGCGCGGTGTTAGTCGATGCAGTGGTAGTACGCGCGCTAGTAGCCGCGGACTGCTCCCGCTCGGATTTCGCTGCCGACGTTCTCTGACTGGTGTTCTGACTTGCGCTCTCCTTGCGTTCTTCCCCGACCGAATCCCAGCGCACCGCGTGGAAGCGAGAGGTATCAAAAACCGGATCTGAGGTACGCGCAGCGTCGTGCTGCTTGGCTGCACTGCGCTTCGGCTCCGCCGCTACACTCGCAGCTTTCCCTGCACTTGCTTGCGGCTTCGCAGCTGGCTTGTGTTTTTCTGTCTGCTGATCCGCCGGATTATGTGCCGGTTTAGATGCTTGCTTCGCAGTCTGCTGGCGGGCCTGCTGCTGGCGTTTTTCCTGCTCCCGCTCGCTAATCAGAGCAGACAACGGGTTCGGCTGCGGCTGGCTCGGCTGGCTCCCCAGCTTTCCGGCAATAGCGTCCTGGCTCGGAACACCAGAACCAGATGCGAAGCCAACCCCACCGCTGTATTGGCCACCAGGCTGCTGGTAGGAAAACGCAGAACTAGCAAACTCAGAACCAGCAAATTCAGAGCCAGCCCGGTCAGTCTGCTGTTCCAACTCCCGGATCCGGCGCGCCTCTGCCTGCAGTGCAGCGGGCTCATAACCGAACTCGCGCTCCTGCAGCTCTTCCAGGTGCGTGCGAATCACCGTCAGCTCGGCGCGGATAGACGCCCACATTTCCTCAAAACGCTCAGCATCAACCCCGGTGCTGCCGTCGGCACGCGTTTGCTGCGCCGGAAGACCAGAAACTGCGCCTTCTGCCGATTCCTGCTGTTGGCGCATAAAGCGCTCATGATCTGCCACGCGCTGCTCAGCAGATTGCGCCTGCCGACGGTAACGCGTAACCAGGAAAAACCCAATGACTGCAGACCACAACGACGCCAACAGCGCCAGGCGCAGCGCCACCTCGGAATTCGACAGCAGCATAACGACGGTCGCGATGACCGCCAGCACAATCAGCACGATCACGCCCACTTGGCCACGATCAACCTGACTAGGTCCACTATGAGCGGTGTTCGACGAGTTCTCCTGCTCCATGGGGTTCACTTTAGCTAAAAACTTGCTTTCGGTGGCATCGGGGTTTGGCAGGCTCGCTCCAGATAGGCCCCGGCTGCAGCTAACGCCAGACCGCCCAAGGCCGCGGCAACCACCACCGGTAAATCCTCACGTGCGGCGAGCAATTCCCCAGATTTTGGGATCACATAACTCGCAATTCCGGCATAGCCCCCGCCCAGAATCGCGCCGGTCCAGGCCGAAGCCTGCCCGAAAACTAAGTAACGCGCGGCAGTGAGAGGATCAAGTTGGCTGCGGTCCAGGCCAATGCCGTGGTCGTCCCGGGATTTCGACACCCGACGGCCCAGCATCACGCACACCAAAACCATCGCCCACAACGACACCGCAACTAACAGTGGCACCGCGGGCAGGCGACCATACAGTTGCCAGGCGACAATCGCGGTACAGGCAGCCGCGAATCCCCCGCTCGCTACTAACCATGGAATCGAGGTGGTTTTCATAGCCCGATCACCGGAATGCCTCGCCACGGGTAATGCCGGCTTTGTCTTCATCGGCAAGCTGTTCTACCAGTTCCGCTACCCGACGACCTCCCAGCACAGCGTCCGGATCAATCTCCAGCCAGGGTTGCAGCACAAAGGCACGCTGATGAGCGTACGGGTGCGGCAAGCGCAATTCCTCGGTATCACTGGTGATGTGCGTAGTTTCTGTGGCAGCCGACGCAGCACCTTCCCACGCGGCAATAATATCGACGTCCAGGGTGCGCGGCCCCCACTTTTGCACTCGAACTCGACCGCCCGCATTTTCCAATTTCTGGCCGCGGTGCAACAACTCCAGCGGCGTTTGGTCGACCTGGACCAACAAAATGGCATTCAGGAAATCCGGCTGGTCTGTTACTCCCCAGGCCGGGGTGCGGTAAATCGACGAGGCCGCGCGTAACTGCCCTTGCTCAGCGAAGTCACGGTAGACAGAATCTAACAGCTCGCGAGAATCCGCCATGTTGGAACCGATAGATAATACTGCGGTAATGCTCATCGGCGCTTCCTTGCTACTACGGCAACATCCCGGAACGGCAGCGGGATCGGGGCATCCGGCTTGTGCACGGTGACCTCGATGGCTGCGAGCTGTTCATAGTCAGCTAATGCCTGGTTCGCGATGCGATAAGCAACTGTTTCGATCAAGTCTTCCGGCTCACCGGTAACAATATCGTGTGCCAGCTGCGCCAACTCTGCGTAATTGACGGTATCGTCCAGCTGCGTGGCCTGGGAAAAATCCAGCCAGCACGTCAAATCCACAAAAAAAGTTTGCCCGTGCCGACGCTCTTCTTCCAGCACGCCGTGGTAGCCGTAGCATTCCACGCCTTTCAGTTCGATCCGGTCCATCCCAGTGCTACCTTCCCGTTTTGCTGCTCGCTGGTCGTTTACTTTTTGACGGTGTTACTTTTCGGTGTTTTGCTTTTTGGCGGTTTTATTTTTGGCAGTTCTGCGTATCTAGGTTTTCTGGCCACCAGTCTGCCAGGCGTAGGCCACGTCGACGGAATCCCGCGATACCGCAACCTCGTGCACACGCACAGCCCATGCCCCGGCTTGCGCCGAAAGTGCAGTCACAGCGGCTGTGGCTGGATCCGCCAACTGCGGGCCAGATTCCAGCCCGCGCGCCCCACGAATAGCAGCGAGGAAGCGCTTACGCGAAGCCCCCACCAAAATGGGGAACCGCCCGTCGGTAAAACTGCGCAGCGAGTGCAGCAGCGCCCAGTTGTCTTCGGCCGATTTCGCGAACCCCAACCCTGGGTCCAGCGCAATATTGTGCTCCGCTACCCCGGCTTCCAGAGCATTGTCAACAAGCTGATCCAGGCTCGAGTGCACGTCCGCGACCACGTCACCGTCGTGCTCGCCGCTGGCATCACCAAATTGCAGTGTTTGCCAATGCATCAGGCACACCGGCAATCCGGATTCCGCCATCACGCGGTACATGTGCGGGTCCGCCATGCCACCGGAAACATCGTTGATCATGGATACGCCTGCCTCCACGGCCGCTTCTGCGGTGACTGCGCGCATGGTATCGATCGAGGTCACAATACCCGCGGCAGCCAGTTCCCGAATCACCGGGGTAATGCGTTGTCTTTCTTGCTCCGGATCTACCCGCGTGGCCCCTGGGCGCGTGGATTCTCCCCCCACATCAATGATGTCAGCGCCCTGGTGAATCAGCCGGTGAGCATGTTCGACGGCGCGGTCGACAGTGTTGTACTGCCCGCCATCAGAAAAGGAATCATCAGTGACATTCACAATGCCCATGATTTGGCAACGAGCCCGGCGACCAACTTCTTGATTATTCGGCAGTACCAACGCCGGCGGGCGGATCGGCGAAGGCTGGGCCAGATTTTGCGAGGTCTCCGGGGTATTCATATTCGCCGTTTAACTCCTAATAAGACTCATCACTTCTGCGCGCGACGATGCGTTCACACGGAACCCGCCGCGTACCGCCGAAGTTGTGGTCACTGCACCGGGCTTACGAATCCCGCGCATCGCCATGCAGAGGTGTTCACATTCAATGACGACAATGACAGATTGCGCCTGCAGTTTTTCCATCAACGCATCAGCGATTTGGCTGGTCAAGCGTTCTTGTACCTGCGGGCGTTTCGCATATAAATCCGCCAGGCGCGCGAGCTTGGACAAGCCGGTGACATCACCGTTGCGCCCAGGGATATAGCCAATGTGCACGGTGCCGAAAAACGGCACAAGATGGTGCTCGCAGGTGGAATAGATCGGAATATCGCGCACCAACACTAGTTCTTGGTGATCCTCCGAGAACGTCCGTTCCAACACAGAAGTTGGGTCTTCGTGCAGGCCAGCAAAGGATTCCTTATAAGCGCGGGCAACACGAGCCGGAGTATCGCGCAAGCCTTCGCGGTCGGGATCTTCACCAACTGCAATTAACAACTCGCGTACGGCGGCTTCTGCGCGTTCTTGATCAAAATTGCCGGAGGCGCCGGTGGTTTCAGCGTTAGTCATCGTAGTGGTCCCCGTTGTGTTGATTTTCCTTACGCGTCTCGGTGCCGCGTGCGGTCTCGTTTTGTTCGGCTTTCCGGTGCTTTCCGCTCTGCTCGGAATCCTCTGACCCCGTGTTGGACTCTGCCTTCTGCTCCGGCGTTTCCGCCTGCTTTTCGGTTTGCTTATCCGCTGCAGCTTCTAGCTCCTCGAGCGCCTGGATCTCTTCCAGCTTCGGTAAGCCGGTCACACCCACGGCGTTGTTTTCGCCAAAGATCAAACCGATCTCGCCTTCTTCAATAGAATGCTCACCAGACCCCGCGCCTGCACCGGTGGCGTTGCCACCTTTTTGCGCTTGCGCTTGTGCTTGCTGTCGACGCTGACGAGCCAGCAGCGAAGCCTCCAACAAAGACAAGCGCTTCGGCGGTTCCTCACCACGCTCTTTTGCTAATTCCGCTGGGGTTTTCACCGGCTCGAAACCAGCCTGCTGCGGGAAGCGCACGTCGGTATCGAAGATGTCGACCCGCTGCGGGTCGATGCCGTCGAAAATGGCTTCCAGGTCCGGCCGACGCAAAGTTTCTTTTTCCAGCAGTTGCAACGCGAGCTTATCCAGGTAGCCGCGGTGCTCAGACAAAATCGAATAAGCCTTACGGTGCGCGTTATCCAACAGGAATTGCAGCTCCTGGTCGATGGTCTGCGCGACCTGCTCGGAATAGCCCGAGGTGCCACCGCCGCCACGCCCCGAGAACGGATCGCCTTGTTCTTCGCCATATTTCACTGTGCCCAGCGCCGGCGAGAAACCATATTCGGTGATCATGGCGCGAGCAATCTTGGTTGCTTGTTCAATATCGCTGGATGCGCCCGTCGTCGGGGTGCCGAACACCAGCTCTTCCGCTGCGCGTCCGCCCATGGCGAAAACCAAGCGCGCGAACATTTCTTCGCGGTTGTACATGCCCTTGTCGTCTTCTTGCGCGGTCATCGCGTGCCCACCGGTGCGCCCACGTGCCAAGATGGTCACTTTGTACACGCGCTCAATATCGCGCAACGCCCAAGCAGCCAGCGTATGGCCACCTTCGTGGTAAGCGGTGACCTTCTTTTCATGTTCGGAAATCACCTTGGAGGAACGACGCGGCCCACCCACCACGCGATCGGTGGCTTCTTCCAAAGCATCGGCAGTAATCACGTTGCCGCCGATACGCGCGGTCAGCAGCGCGGCCTCGTTAAGCACGTTCGCCAAATCTGCACCAGACATGCCCGCGGTACGCTTAGCCAACTGCGTCACGTCGACGTGCTTAGCCAACGGTTTGCCTTCAGAGTGCACACGCAGGATCGCCTCGCGTCCCTTCAAATCCGGCGGGGTTACCGGAATCTGCCGGTCGAAACGGCCTGGACGCAACAAGGCCGGGTCCAGAATGTCCGGACGGTTAGTCGCAGCGATCAAAATCACGCCTTCGCGGTCGCCGAAACCATCCATCTCCACCAACATCTGGTTCAACGTTTGCTCACGCTCATCGTGCCCGCCGCCGGTGCCAGAACCACGCTGGCGTCCCACGGCGTCAATCTCGTCAATAAAGATGATGCACGGCGAATTTTCTTTCGCAGTTTTGAACAAATCGCGCACGCGGGAAGCACCCACGCCGACGAACATTTCCACGAAATCCGAGCCCGAAATCGTATAAAACGGCACCCCGGCCTCACCGGCAACAGCCCGTGCCAGCAAGGTTTTACCGGTGCCCGGCGGGCCATACAGCAGCACGCCGCGCGGGATCTTCGCCCCCAGTTCGTGGTAGCGGGTGGGGTCTTCCAAGAAATCCTTGATCTCGTGCAACTCGTCGACGGCTTCGTCGGCACCCGCCACATCCTGGAAAGTGTTGGTGGGCATATCTTTGGTGAGCTCTTTGGCCTTGTTGCCGCCAATGCCCAACATGCTGCCTTTTTGCATGCGTGTGAGGAAGAAAAACAGCAAACCAAACAGCAGCAGCATCGGCAGCATGAACGAAAGCATGCTCATCAAGAAGCTGTCGCTGGTGACGTTCGTGTCGTATTCGTCGACTTTGCCGTCTTGCACCGCGCCAAAAACCTCAGGGGCCGAACGTGCTGGGTACTGGGCAATGAGGGAATCGACACCTTCTTGCTCGTCCACAGTGATCGGCTCGCGCAGCTCCAGGCGCAGCGTTTGCTCACGGTCGTCGATCTGTGCCTTCTCGACGTTTTCGTCCTGCAGCTGCTCCAGCGCAAGCGAAGTCTCCACATCGAGGAAGTGACGGGTATCGTCGCTCAGCCGAGTAACGGTGAACAACAGCATCAAAAGCACGGCCGCGCCGGCTCCGATTTGAATAATGCGTTTGTTTTTCATGAATCCTATTTACGAGCAGTACACAATGACAATGGTGTGCCAGGTGCGATTACGACGAATAAACGTCCGGGTGCAGCGTGCCAACATAAGGCAAGTCGCGGTAGCTTTCCGCGTAATCCAGTCCGTAACCGATGACAAATTCGTTCGGGATGTCGAAGCCCACGTCGTACAGATCCAACTTCGCGGTGACGACCTCCGGCTTGCGCAACAGTGTGATCACGTTCAGCGACTTCGGGTTCCGGTTACGCAGGTTGCGCACCAGCCAGGACAGCGTCAAGCCAGAATCGATGATGTCCTCGACGATCAACACGTCCTTGCCTTCAATGTCGCGATCCAGATCTTTCAAGATCCGCACCACGCCAGACGACGTCGTCGAGTTGCCGTAGGAGGACACCGCCATAAATTCCATCTCACTCGGGATGGAAAGCTCACGGGCGAAATCGGTCAAGAACACCGCTGCACCCTTCAGCACGCACACCAGCAGCAAATCGTTGCCCGCGTAGTCTTTGGACACCTTGTCCGCCAGTGCCTTGATGCGTTGTTTGATTTCTTCTTCGCTGATCAGCACCGATTCAACATCGCGGCCGTAGCGATTTTCCGGGACGTCGTAGAATTTATCGTCGACGGATTTTTCCACCGTGGTGTGAGTGTGATCTGCCATGGTTGGCCTTTCGGTGAGGCTGTGCGGTTGAGCGTGTTAAGCGCCTAGCGCGGGAAGCGCTGTGGCTTTCATGAAGTTGTTGTATCACGTACTGCTTGCCGACGGCTGGCTGTCGTCGCCAAGCGAGCTGTGTAATAGCACCAGTTTGCCAGCTTGGCGTGCCAGTTCCAACCCGTTGCCAACAGAAACAGCACCTTGCCCATGCCAGTCATGGATGAACGCAATACTAGCCTCTAATGTGCTCGCGCTGACTCGCGCCCCATGCTGCTGCAAAAACTTCGCGATAGCCCGGCGCGCCAGTGGTGGAGGGCCTAGCTCGGCGATTTCCAGAGCCGGCGGTTGCTGGGTGGCTGGCTCCGTGGAGGGCTTAGTGGCTGGTTGCGTAGCTGGCTCAGTGCATTGCTCTGTGGCAGCCGTTGCACGTTCGAGCTTCGGCGTAAGTGTGTGCAAGTAGTCGTCATCCTCCCGCAACAACTCGGCTGCACGCACCAACGGAGCCGTGGCATCGCCGCCGATAATCTGATCCAACAACGGAAGCACTTGCCGACGAATAGCGACGCGACGAAAAGCCTCGTCAGTGTTGTGCGGGTCATTCCACGCAGCAACCCCGAGTTCCCGGCACGCACCAACCGTGTGGGCACGGCGGATCCCCAGCAGCGGGCGCAGCAACGTGTGCCCTTGATAATCAGACACCTCCCCCATTGCGCTAGCCTTGCCACGCAGCAAGCCGAGCAGCAATGTTTCTGCTTGGTCATCGCCAGTATGCGCCAGCAAAATTGGGCGGTCGCCTGCGAGATCGCCCAAAGCCTGATAGCGAGCATGACGTGCGGCGGCTTCCAACGGTTCGCCGACCACGCGCACAGAAACCACTTGCCCGCTCAGACCCCACTGACCAACCTGGCCAATGGCGCCTTCGCTGACCGCGCGGGAGCTGTCCTGCAAACCGTGATCAATACTCACGACGTGTGCCGGGAGTTTTTCAGCCGCCGCGGCGGCCGCTAAAGCCAGCGAATCGGGGCCGCCGCTGACTGCGATGACAAACTTGGCGCCCCCATGCTCGTCCGCCCAGCGCTCGTCCGTGCCGTGTTTATCCGCCCAGTGTTTGTTTCCCCCGTGCTCGTCCCTCCAGCGCTGAACAGCGCCCCGCAGCGCAGTGCGCACCTGCAGAAAATGCGGAGACCGCCTGGGCCAAAAAGGCGCAACTCTGCCCTCCAATCTTGTGCCGTCGTGCGATCGTGTGCCGTCGTCACGCATATTCTCCCCCACCTAATGCTCACGCAAAGCAGAAACGAATTCATCCAATTGCGCCCGAGCAGGCAAAATGGGGGCATCATTCACCAACAAACTGTAGGCATAAGTATGCCCAGACTTTCCTGTGACAATACCCACCAGCGCCGAAGTATCAGTCAAAGTGCCGGTTTTTGCCCGCGCATAACCACGTGCAGAAAGCTCAGCGTAACGATCGTCCAGCGTGCCATCACCACCAGCGACGGGAAGCAAATCCAACAAACTACGTAAATCCCCAACGCTTCCAGAATCCGCCGCTGCAGCGTCGGTAGTAAATGCAGCGTCGGTAGTTTCGGCCACATCCGCACCCGAACCACGGGCCGCCACCTGCAAACACTGCAGCAACGTCGCCGGGGTCAAGCGATTATCCGAAGACAAACCAGAATTATCCCGCAGAGCTGCACCTGTGACATCCACGCCAATTTCACTCAAAACCTGCAAAGTAGCAGAGGTAGCATCCGCAAACGTCGCCGGTTGTTTACCACGAGCAATGGCTATTTCGCGGCCGATGGCCTCTGCCATGACGTTATCGGAGTGCTTAATCATCAACTCCAGCCGCTCGCGCAAGATCGGTGATTTCATCACGGCAACCTCCGGCATCGACGGCGCGCCGTCGTGAATGCCCACCTGGGTTGCCCCAACCCGATCCGCCAACGCCTGGGCAACGTCAAACGCCGGGGAGGTTGAACGCGGCACGTCACCGGTAGTCGCCCCAATGCGTGCTCCATGCAACATGGCTGGTTCCATCGGGGCAATATAACCTTCGGCAACATTCGCCGGATCCCAACCCTCCGCCTGCGTGGGCCCATCCCACAAACTGGTGTCGATCTCCACGGAATCGGCCTGGCCAATCACCGCCGCAGCGGCATCCAAATCAGCATCATCCAGCCACACATCACCGGCAGCACGAATCACCACGCGCCCGCCGTCCTGCTCAATCACCGTGTGCAGGCGCTTATCCAGGTCCATAGTGGCCAACGCAGCAGTCGCGGTGAGTACCTTCGTAGACGAAGCAGGCACAAACTGCTGCTGTGCATTGTGCTCATAAACCAAGTGCTGGCTGTTTAAATCAAACACGGACGCGCCCACCGAACCAGCAATCGCCGGTGGTTGAAAACCAGCGGCAGGGCTGGCGTTGCCGTTGGCGTCGGCAAGCGCAGGGTCAACGGGCGTAACCGGCAGCTCCGCAGGGGCGAGCTCATAGGCCGGCGCAGATTCCACCTCGCTATAAGCCTGGTGGTAAGCCACACCGACCGTCGCCGTAGCAGCAACAACAACGACGGCGACTACTACCGATACCCACCAGAAAACTTTCATGGCGTTCGATTCTAGCGCGGATACCGCACGACACCCGCCCGGCTGGCCAAGGCAGGTAAACTGTGCAAACGACTGCAATCACTGACCCCGCCAGCTGGCAAGCACGCCGGCTGCAGAAGTGATTGAAGATGACCGTTGAATTCTCACTAACTCGCACCAGGAAAGGTGGATGCAATGAGCGTTGAAGTAACCATTGAAATCCCACGCGGTTCCCGCAACAAATACGAGATCGACCACGAATCGGGCAAGGTCTACCTGGACCGCTACCTGTTCACCCCAATGGCCTACCCGGCTGACTACGGCTTCATCGACCACACCCTCGGCGAAGACGGCGACCCGTTGGATGCGCTGGTCATCCTGCCAGAGCCAGTGTTCCCGGGCGTGGTTGTGGAATCGCGCATCGTCGGCGTATTCAAGATGACCGACGAAGCCGGTGGCGACGACAAACTGCTGGCCGTGGTCGACGACCCACGCTGGGCGCACATCCAGGACATTGACGACGTCGACCAGCACACCAAGGACGAGATCGAGCACTTCTTCACCCGTTACAAGGACCTGGAGCCAAACAAGGAAGTCACCGGTTCCGGTTGGGGCGACAAGGCTGAGGCAGAAAAGATCCACGCTGAGGCGCTGGAGCGTTACAAGGGCTAGGTTGTAGCTTGTTGTAGCCAGCATGGGGTGGTGCGAGCCGCGCGTGAGCGTGCTTCGGGGGGGGGGCGTGTGGGGTGCGGCTCGTGCGTTTCGTGCGGCCTGATTCGTGAGTTTGGTGCATTTTTACAAATAGGCCGCGAAAATCGGAGGTTTCAGGCCCACTATTTGTAAAAATGCACCAAAAACACAAATTCACAAGCTTTCGGGGGAATACGAGTGCACATTTTTCGGGGGAGGAATGCCGGCCAAAAAGCGGCACGGCACGGCGCGATCCGCATCGCCAACGGGCTTTACTTGTCTGGCAAGCCCACGCCGGAACAACTCGCGCGCATCATGAGCGAACAGTGGCCGGACTGCGCACTCGACGGCACGTCGGCTGCCTGCAAACACCTCGACCAACCGTTGAGTTTCCCGTTGGAGTTCCTGCGTGAATCGTCGCTGCCCGCAAGCAGCTATTTTAGGTCTCGACGCGCCCTCCCGAAAGGTGCGCTCACCTGGGACGGCGTCAATATTTGCAACCCTTTACAAGCCGTGGAAGCAATGCCGCATGACGACGCCGTCGCCTTCCTGGAAGCCTTTTACTCCGGCAAGGACGGGCGCCGGAGATTGCACGCGCACAAACAGGAATTCCGGCGTTTCCCGCACCAAGTCAAACGCGCTCTCGATGACGCTATTATCGGCACCGATAGCGTGCCGGAACGTCAACTCACTCGCGCCCTAGAGCAGTATTTCACAGTCCGAAATAACGTAAAGATCGGCCCTTACCACTGGGATCTGGTACTCGAGGACTACAAAATCGCCATCGAAGTCGACGGCTTTGCCTATCACCATGCGGAAAACCGCCGCCAGTTTGAGTTGGACCGCCACAAACTCAACGATGCCGTCCATCGCGGATGGATGCCGCTGCATTACACTGCGACGACGATTAGCCATTACCCGAAGTTCGTGGCGGAACATGTGCGGGCCATTGCCAAGCGCAAGCGCCCGTTTGCGCGCCCACCATGGTTGTGGCATCGGTTGTGGGACTGAGCCGGCGCGGGCTCGAACACTGCCAGGCCACCCGCAGTGGCAACCGTCCGCACCACCAATCCGCGCCCGGTACCTGCGCCCGGCGGTAACCGCACGGTTGCACCGCGAGAACAAGTTTTTCACACTAGGCTGGTGTCATGAGCAACGAAGGCAACAAGCAAGAAGTAACTGTCAACGAAGTTTCTGTGCACGAGGTTCCTGCCAACGCGCAATTTGTCGATGTGCGTGAACGCGACGAATATGCCGCAGGGCATGCCATCGGCACGGTGAACTTTCCTTTGAGCAAGTTCGCAGAGTTTGCCAGCCAAATCAACACTGACCAGGATGTCTACATCATTTGTAAGTCCGGTGGCCGTTCTGCCAAGGCCTGCGAATACCTAACGCAGGCAACCGGTGCCACTGCCTATAGTGTTGCTGGCGGTACGCTCGCCTGGAAAAAAGCCGAGCTTCCTATGGAACGTTAGATTTTTCCCGCGTCAGCGCCCTGGCGCTTCGCTAATCCCCGATTTGATCGCGGCCGCGTTGAACGATCAGCGGGTCTGGTTCGCCGACCACGTCGTGGTCTTTGTTCGTGTATTCGAATTTGGAGAGCAGATACCGCATGGCGTTGATGCGCCCGCGCTTTTTATCGTTAGATTTTATAGTGATCCAGGGCGATTCTTCGGTGTCTGTGTAGCGGAATTGTTCTTCCTTGGCGTTGGTGTAATCATCCCATTTGTCCAGGGAAGCCAAGTCCATCGGCGACAGTTTCCATTGGCGCACCGGGTCAATTTGCCGGATGGCAAACCGGGTGCGCTGCTCTTTTTTCGTCACCGAGAACCAGAACTTCGTCAGTGAAATTCCGGATCCTAAGATCATGTTTTCCAGCATCGGAACTTCGCGCAGAAATTCGGCATGTTGAGATTCGGTGCAAAAGCCCATGACGCGCTCCACTCCGGAGCGGTTGTACCAAGAGCGGTCGAAAAATACCATCTCGCCGCCGGCTGGGAAGTGTTGGATATAGCGCTGGAAGTACCAGGAGGTGGATTCGCGTGGCGACGGCTTCTCGAGCGCGACGGTGCGTGCGCCGCGGGGGTTGAGGTGCTCGTTGAAGCGTTTGATCGTTCCGCCTTTACCTGCGGCGTCGCGGCCTTCGAAAAGGATGATGTGGCGCTGGCCGGTTTCTTTGGTCCAATTTTGGAATTTCAGCAGTTCGATCTGCAGTGCGCGTTTCGTGCGTTCGTATTCTTCGCGCGTCATGCGCTCGTCATACGGATAGTTTTCCCGCCACGTGTCGACGGGTTCGCCGCTGGGGGTGATCAGTGAGGGATCGTCTTCGTCGGAGTCATCGACGATGTAGCCGTCGGTTTCTGCGAGGTCGATGGTGGGGAGATCGTCTTCAATGTCGGCTGCCATGGTGCCAGTCTAGCCCGCTGTGTGTTTTCTGTCGCAAGTGTTGGGATAAACACTAAGTCTTTACACATTGTTCACTGCAAATTTCTCTGGCATGCAAAAAGCTCCCCCTCCGGATAGGAGAGAGAGCTTAACCCTGGTGGCTATCTAGCCTGTGGGATTACTTAGCCAGCTTCGCCAGGCCCTCGAAGCCTTCAACGATGTTCTTGAAAGCGCCGAAGATGTCCTTGAAGTTAACGGACATCTCAACGAAGTTGGAGGAAGTCTCTACAAGAGTGTTCATGTTTATCTCCTTGGAAGAAATATGAAGTGAAATGAGTGATGGTTAATCACTCACAAGAATTACCGGCAGCTTGGCCGTGAGATGATTACTTAGCAGCTGGAGCGGTCGAGGAGCTGGAGCTCAGTGGCTCAAAGGCACCCTTGATAGCTCCATAGATACCGGTAGCTTCTTTGCCTTCAGCCCGTGGGGTGTAGAAGAATTCCAAGCCCTTGCTGATGTTCTCGAAAGCCTTGAAGAAGGTAACTGCGTTGTTCAGCTGATCCTGAATCATTTCAACGTTCATGAATTTCTCCTCATGAGAATTTCCCCGGCAATCCCAGGGGTGGATGTTCAATTTCCCGACGCCCCAGAGCGTCATGAGAATCATTGTGTCACAGAATGATAAATTGTCAAGCTTCAGATCAGGTTATACGGCCCCCAAAAAAGGTGTTGTACCCATTAGTTTTTCCTTCTCTGCTTATTTGCACAACAACCAGCGACACCTCCACAACGCTAGGAAACGCTAACCAAAACAAAACCCCAGCCCACAGGCCTATTTTATTCAATTTTCAGAAACTTTCCAGCAAGCAACCGCAAGCACTTTACGTTCCAAATCATAAACCCGAGTGCTTTCCGACCAAACGTTAACTTCTTGTGACTTACCCCATTATGGGTGGGGTGGCAGTGACGCACCCCCCCCTAGGATCCAAAAACCCAACCGATATCCAAAACCCAACCGACACGCAAAAACGCCGCTCCCTGGATTCCCCAGGAAACGGCGCCTACGCGATTTCGACTACAACAACACCCCAAAACACAACGTGCCCGGGGTGCGCTAACACCGTTAGCTCGTTGCCAGTCTAAACAGCGACTATTTTGCAGCAGTCTAAACAGCGACTGTTTTACATCATGCCGCCCATGCCACCCATTGGGTCAGCGCCAGCAGCAGCGTCAGCACCTGCTGGTTCTGGCTTGTCCGCAACCACGGCCTCGGTGGTCAAGAACAGGGCTGCGATCGACGCAGCGTTCTGCAGAGCCGAGCGAGTGACCTTGACTGGGTCGTTAATACCAGCAGCCATCAGGTCTACATACTCACCGGTAGCGGCGTTCAAGCCCTCACCTGGGTTCAGGCGGGAAACCTTATCCGCTACCACGCCTGGCTCCAGGCCAGAGTTGTAGGCGATCTGCTTCAGTGGCGCAGACAGTGCTTCGCGGACGATCTTGGCGCCAATGGCTTCGTCGCCAGTCAGGTCCAGTGCATCCAGTGCGGAAGCGGCCTGCAGCAGGGCAACGCCACCACCAGCAACGATACCTTCGTCGACGGCAGCTTTAGCGTTACGCACAGCATCCTCGATACGGTGCTTGCGCTCCTTGAGCTCAACCTCGGTAGCAGCACCGACCTTCAGCACGGCAACGCCGCCGGACAGCTTCGCCAGGCGCTCCTGCAGCTTCTCCCGGTCGTAATCGGAATCGGAGTTCTCGATTTCCGCGCGGATCTGCTTAATGCGGCCGTCGATCTGTGCCTGCTCACCAGCACCCTGAACGATGGTGGTCTCGTCCTTGGTGACGACAACCTTCCGTGCGGTACCCAACTGAGCGATGTCGGCGGTCTCCAGGGACAGTCCGACCTCTTCGGAGATAACCTGGCCGCCGGTCAGGATAGCCATGTCCTGCAGGGTGGCCTTGCGACGGTCACCGAAGCCTGGCGCCTTCACAGCCACAGACTTGAAGGTGCCACGGATCTTGTTGACCACCAGCGTGGACAGAGCCTCACCCTCAACGTCCTCGGCGATGATTAGCAGTGGTTTGTTGGACTGCATGACCTTTTCCAGCAGGCCAACCAATTCCTTAATATTAGAGATCTTGCCAGAAACCAACAGGATGTATGGGTCTTCCAGCACAGCTTCGCCACGCTCTACGTCGGTAGCGAAGTAACCGGAGATATAGCCCTTATCGAAGCGCATACCTTCGGTGACCTCAAGGTCCACGCCAAAGGTGTTGGATTCTTCGACGGTAATAACGGAATCCTTGTTCACCTGGCCGTTGCCTACGGTGTACATGGCTTCGGCGATCTTTTCGCCGATGGCAGGGTCCGCTGCGGAAATCCCCGCGGTGGTCGCGATCTGCTCCTGGGTTTCTACTTCCTTGGCGGATTCCAGCAGACGTTCCACAACCGCCTTGGTAGCGGTTTCGATGCCGCGCTTGATTCCCATTGGGTTGGAACCAGCAGCAACGTTACGCAGGCCTTCTTTCACCAGCGACTGCGCCAACACTGTAGCGGTGGTCGTGCCGTCACCGGCGACGTCGTCAGTCTTCTTGGCTACTTCCTTGACCAGCTCTGCGCCGATCTTTTCATAAGGTTCATCCAGCTCAATTTCGCGAGCGATCGAGACACCATCGTTGGTGATCGTCGGCGCGCCCCAGGACTTTTCCAAAACGACGTTGCGTCCCTTTGGTCCAAGGGTGACCTTGACGGCGTCGGCCAGCGTGTTCAGGCCGCGCTCTAGGCCACGGCGTGCTTCTTCGTCAAAAGCGATCTGCTTTGCCATGTGTTATGTGCTCCTTGTTATTGGTGAAGGACAACACTCACGGTAACGATCACGCCAGGCGCCCGCGACGGCACGAATGGTGTGAGTGTGCACCATTCTCACCTGCGTGATAGGTCTATTAGTAGTGGTTTAGCACTCCACTACCGGAAGTGCTAGCAACCATTCTGGCACTCGGACCCGGCGAGTGCAAGGTTTGCGCTTACCCATGGCTACCTATGACCACGGCTGCCCATGCCGCTGCCGATGCCATTGCCTACGCGGCTGCCGTTCACAGGTTCCTCTCTCACATTTTCTTTTCCCGCATTCACACAGCAATCCCGGAATTCCTGCCCAGAAATTCCTGCTAGGTTAGCGGGCATGAATACAACTAGCACTGAAACTAAGGCTGCTGCACAGGCAAACGACACCGAAACCGCCCTCGCAGAACATATCCGGGGCCAACGCGCGGAGATCTTTTCACAGTTGTCCGAAATCATTGCCTTTAATTCCGTGTACTTGCCAGACAATCCGGAATTGAAACAAGAGCACACCAACGCCGGCAACTGGGTCGATGCCACGCTTGTCGACGCCGGGCTGGAGGTCAGCGCCATCCAAACTGCCGACGGCTCGACCACCTACTTGGCTTCCACCCCAAAAATCGACGGCGCCCCCACCGTTTTGTTGTATTCGCATTACGACGTCGTTCTGGCCGGTGACCCGGCCGAATGGACTGCAGATCCGTTCACCCTCACTGAGCGCGACGGCCGCTGGTATGCCCGTGGCGCCGCCGATTGCAAGGGCTCGTTAGCCATGCATTTGGCCGGACTGCGCGCAGTCGACGACACCGTGGGACTGAAAAACCTGGGCATCAACCTGCGGGTGTTAGTGGAAGGCTCAGAAGAACAAGGCGGCGAAGGCCTAGACAAGCTGATCAAGCAGCGCCCGGAGCTGTTCCAAGCTGATGTCATGCTCATCGCCGATGGTGGCAACGTCGCCGCCGGTACCCCGACCATCACCACTGCACTGCGCGGAGGTGCACAGCTGAAGGTAGCCGTCGACACACTGCGCGCCCCGGTGCATTCCGGTTTGTTCGGTGGCGTGGCTCCCGACGCCACCTTGGCTCTGATGCGCGCGCTGAATTCGCTTTTCGACGACAACGGCCACACCGTCATCCGTGGTTTCGAACCAACCGAGGATGCAAAGTGGCACTGGGAAGGCGCTAGCTACGACGCAGGCACCTTCCGTTCTGATGCGGGCGTGCTCGACGGCGTCGGCCTGCACGGCCAAGGTACGGACGAAGAAATCGCAGCCCAGCTGTGGGCTCGACCAGCCGCGACGGTCACCGCGTTCAGCTCACGCCCCACCAGCGACGTCGTCAATGCTGTTACCCACCACGCCGAAGCCGTGGTGAATCTGCGCGTGCCATTCCACCTGGATACCCAGGGCGTCGTCGAGGCTGCCGCCCAGCAGATCCGCGATGCGGTGCCTTTCGACGCCCAGATTGAGGTCACGGCAGAAGACGTCTTCAGCCCGTTTTCCACCAGCACGGAATCCGCGGCCTTCGAAACCTTCGAATCCGCCATGGCTACCGCTTTTGGTGCAGAGGTACGCAATACCGGCAACGGTGCATCCATTCCGCTGACCACTGCTTTGGCCGAGGCCAACCCAGACGCCGATATCGCCGTCTACGGCCTGTGCGAGCCGCAAACCACCATCCATTCGCCAGATGAGTCCGTGGACCCGGAAGAAATCATTCGCCTAGCTACCACGGAAGCGCTGTTTATCACCCGCTTCAGCGCACAAGCACAAGCACGGGCGCAGGCACAGGCACAGGCACAGGATCAAGCACAGGAATCAGCGCAAAATTAAGCAAAAAGATCACAAGGATTACATCGTGTCCAGTTACCACGACCCTTCAAACCCAAACCACGACCAGCTGGAGCATGCTTTGCGCCATCACATTGGTGGCCAACGGCAACGCATCTTCGGTGACCTCGCCCAGCTGTGCGCGATCCCTTCCCTCGCGCTCAATGACGACCACGCCAAAGACATGGCTCGCTCGGCCCGGATGATCCGCGATCTCATGGTGGAGCGCGGCCTGGCCACCGAAATCATCACCACCAGCGACGGCTCGCCGGCAGTCGTCGGCAAGCGCGCCGCCAAGAACAATGCCCCGACGGTGCTGTTGTATTGCCACCACGACGTCGTCGATATTTCCACCCCGGAAGAGTGGCAGTCTGATCCTTTCCTTCTCACCGAGCGTGACGGGCGCTGGTACGGGCGCGGGTCAGCGGATTGCAAAGGTAACGTGCTGATGCACCTGGCTGCCATCCGCGCGGTTGATGCCACCGGCGGCTGCGATGCCGGCATCATCCTGGTTTGTGAAGGCTCTGAGGAACGCGGCGGGCAGGGGCTGAAAGATCTTGTCGACGACCGCCCGGAGCTTTTCGACGCCGACCTAATCTGCATCGCCGATACTGCCTCTGGCCAAGCTGGCTTGCCGACGCTCACCACCAGCCTGCGTGGCGGTGGGCAGCTGACCGTCACGGTGAACACCCTGGAAGCACCAGTGCATTCCGGGCAATTCGGCGGCGCGGCTCCGGATGCGGTGGCCGCGCTGGTGCGGGTGCTGGCCACGCTGCATGACGACGACGGGCAAGTCGCCGTCAACGGCTTGGGGCAACATCGTCATTGGGAAGGCAGCCCATATCCGGCCGAAGATGACGCAGCCCGCGATGCCGCTGGTCTGCTCGAAGGCGTCGACATGCTGGGCGCTAGTGACGACGAGATGGCGGATCTGGTGTGGGCCCGCCCGGCAGTTACCATCACCGGTTTTAGTTCTACCCCGGTAGAAGAAGCCATCAACGCCGTACCTGCCACTGCCTCTGCGCAGCTCAACCTACGGGTACCGCCAGGGGTTGATACGGCAGACGCCGCAGAAAAGGTCGCGGAACACTTGCGCGCGCACATCAGCTGGGGCGCGCACATCGATGTTGATATCACCTCGGCGAATCCATCTTTTGCGGCCGATACCTCCGGCCCTCTGTTTGGGTTGCTCAGCGATTGCATCTCGCAGGCCTACGAGCAAGACACTGAAATGATCGGCACGGGTGGCTCAATCCCGTTGACGGTGAAGTTGGCAGAAAAATTCCCGAAAGCTGAGTTCGGGCTCTATGGGGTAGCGGAATCGGCTTCGGCTATTCACTCGAGCAACGAATCCGTGGATCCGGAAGAGATTGAACGCTTGGCTTTTGCAGAAGCACTGCTGTTGACGCGTCTCCATTTCCGCTAAGCTTGAAAAAGTCTTTAGCCCACGCGCAATAACTGGGAGGCGGAATAATTGTGCTCATCCTGCTTGGCTCCCTAGCCTGCGCCTCAATTCTGGCGCCGCTTCTGATCCGCTGGTTGGGCCGGTCGGCTTTCGCCTTGCTCGCAGCCGTACCCGCAGTGGGTTTTTTCTGGTTACTGCAGCACTTCGTACACGGCACTTTTACCGGCGATGGCACATTGGAGTATTCCCTGGTTTGGGTGCCGGAAATTCAACTGATTCTGGATTTCCGGCTTGATGCTTTATCCGGTTTGTTCGGGCTGATCATCACCGGGGTGGGCGCCCTGGTGATGCTGTATTGCTGGGGCTATTTCAACTCCACTCCCCGCCGGCTTGCCCTTTTCGCCGGGCAGATGATGGCTTTTGCCACCGTTATGATCGGCCTGGTCAGCTCGGACAACTTCCTGTTGCTGTATATCTTCTGGGAAGCCACCTCTATTCTGTCCTTCCTGCTGGTTTCTTATTACGGCGAGCGCGCCTCGTCTCGCCGTGCTGCGGGTCAGGCCTTGATGGTCACCGTGCTCGGTGGTTTGATCATGCTGGTTGGCATCGTATTGCTCGGCCAAACCACCGGAACTTGGAGTTTTTCCGAGCTCAGCGCATTTGCTTCCTCCGCAGAACTCACGGATGTACCGCATATCGGCATTTCCATTGTGCTGGTGATCGTTGGTGCGCTGTCTAAATCCGCGATCGCACCATTCCACTTCTGGTTGCCGGGCGCGATGGCCGCGCCAACTCCCGTCTCGGCCTACTTGCACTCGGCAGCGATGGTAAAAGCGGGAATTTATCTGGTAGCCCGGCTCGCCCCAGATTTCGCACAGGTTGCCACCTGGCACGCTCTGATCATTCCATTGGCCTTGTTCACCATGCTGCTCGGTGGCTGGATGGCGTTGAAACAGCGCGACCTGAAGCTAATTTTGGCTTACGGAACCGTATCTCAATTGGGCTTTATCACCTCGGTGGTTGCCATTGGCTCCCGTGAGGCCCTGCTGGCAGGTTTAGCACTCACGGTGGCGCACTCACTGTTTAAGGCCACTCTATTTATGGTCGTCGGTGCGATCGACCATTCCACCGGAACCCGCGATATTTTCGATCTTTCTGGCTTGGGGCGCAAACAACCGCTGCTGGCAATCATCGCAATCCTGGCTGCAGCCTCAATGGCCGGTGTAATCCCGATGCTGGGGTTCGTCGCCAAGGAAGCTGCCCTGGAAGCCGTGCTACATGAAGAACTACTGGTCGGTACCCCGCGCCAGCTAATCTTGGTGTTCATCGTGGTTGGTTCTGTGCTCACGGTGGCTTATTCGATCCGCGTGATCTACGGCGCCTTCGCGAGCAAAAAACCAACGCACCCGACCGGTGGTGGCATCTGCCACGAAGTCACCACAATGGAACCAATTTCGGTGCTGCTGTGGGGCCCACCGGCGGTACTGGTCGCTTTGACGATCTTTTTCGGTCTACAACCAGGCATTATCTCGAACGCGATTAACCAGCACCTGGATTCAGAATTTGCACACCTGGCTGCCACCGGCCACGGTGACCCCGCTGCTGGGCACGCCACAGATCTAGCTCTTTGGCATGGCTGGACGCTGCCTCTGGCTATTTCTGCCGGTATTTTGGCTGTCGGTGGCATCCTGCACTGGCAGCGCCGTGCCCTGGCCAAAGCTCATTTCGATTACCCGGCACTGGGCAATGCCAACGATGCTTATTACGCCATCCTGAACCAACTGCGCCGAATTTCGCTGCGCTTAACGGCTTCTACCCAGCGCGGTTCTCTGCAGTACAACTTGGGCGTCATCTTTGTCGTCCTCGCCGTATTGCCATTGATAGCGCTCTTGCTGGGTGATCGCACGAATATCCGCCTTAACCTCGGCGAATCCGCTTGGCAGGCAGGAGCCGCAATCGCGATTATCGTCGCCGCAATTGCAGCAACGGTTATGCACAACCGTCTCTCAGCTGTCGTTTTGGTTGGTGTTACTGGGTACTTCCTGGCATTTATCTTTGCCATGTACGGTGCCCCGGACCTGGCTTTGACACAGGTACTGGTGGAAACCGTGCTGATGGTCATTTTCATGCTGGTGCTGCGGAAAATGCCCACCAACGTGGAATGGCGTGGCACTCCACAGTTCAATCGCTTCCGTGCTTGGTTGTCCATCGCCGTCGCATTCTCCGTGGTCACCGTCGCGTTGTTCGCCATGAACGCGCGCACCGCCCCAGCAATTTCCGAGCCAATGCCAAAGCTCGCAGAAGAAATCTCGCACGGTTTAAACACCGTGAACGTGATCCTGGTGGACTTCCGTGCTTGGGACACCATGGGCGAGACGATTGTGCTGATCATTGCCTCGCTAGGTGTGGCATCGCTGATCTACCGCACAAACTCCTTCACCAGGCGTTCACGTCGACCAATCCTCACCGCAGTATCCCGCCGTTGGTTGGCCGCACAGGTGGAAACCGAGCGTGCAGCAAACCGCTCGATCATGGTTGACGTGGCCACACGCGTGCTTTTCCCATCGATGATGGCGCTGTCCGTCTACTTCTTCTTCGCCGGCCATAACGCACCCGGTGGCGGTTTCGCTGGTGGATTGGTCGCGGCTCTTGCGCTGTCCTTGCGTTATGTCGCCGGTGGTCGCGCGGAATTGGAAGAGACCTTGCCTGTCGACCCCGCACGGTTGTTTTTCGTCGGCCTGATGCTTTCGACAGGTTCTGCACTGGTGCCGATGGCCTTCGGTGATCCCCCGCTGACCTCATACTATGCGTCCGTTGATGTCCCCGTGATCGGTGCAGTGTCACTACCTTCAGCGTTAATTTTCGACGCCGCGGTGTACCTGATCGTGATCGGCATGACCATGTATGTGCTCACGGCTCTGGGTACGCAACTGGATCTGGAAGACGAAGAGCGTAAGCAGCGTGCGCGCGATCGCGCGAAGAACCTGCAGCACAAGAACCTACAGCGCAGGAACGAGCAAAAGGCTGCCAAACGTAAGCAGCAAAAAGCTAGGGCTGAACAGAACCAACAAGCAGGAATCGAAACACCGACTACAGCCCGCACCGCAACCGGAGAAAGGAGCCGCAGCTAATGGAAGCAAACCTATTTCTGCTACTCGCCTCCGGGGTGATGGTCGCCGCCGGGGTCTATCTGATGCTTGACCGTGCAGTCACCAAGATTGTGCTCGGCCTGCTGCTTATCGGTAACGCCGCGAACCTGCTGATCCTGCAAGCTGGCGGCCCCGCGGGCTCGCCTCCCATTACAGGTAGTGAGTCCTCGCTGTACGGCGAGCAAGAAGCCGATCCGCTGGCCCAGGCAATGATCCTGACGGCGATCGTGATTGCCATGGCGCTCACAGCCTTCCTGCTTTCCCTGGCTTACCGTCAGTACCGCTACCGTTCTGCCGACGTCGTCGAGGACGACCACGAAGACGCAGCAATTGCCGCCCGGCCGATCAACGCGGCCGCTGGCCCAGACCACGATGCCTCCGACGACCCGAAGACGGGCCGCGCCACCGAAGAAGGCGACCGCTTCGGCCCGGAGTCATTTGAAAAGCCCGTCGAAGACGCCACAGGAACGGAAGGCGCCGATGACTAGACTAGAGCCCTTTACCGAGGCAGTACTGCCGTACATGCCGTATTTAATCCCGCTGCCAGTGATCCTGCCCGCGCTTGCAGCAGCCGGGTGTCTGTTGTTTCCACGCATGCTCAACGTACGGCGTGCCTTCGTGTTCTTCACCCTGTTGGCACTCGCGGTGCTCTCGGCCACCATGCTCATCGTCGTCGACGGCGAAGGCATCCAAACCCTGCAAATCGGCGGTTGGGACGCTCCACTGGGCATCACTCTGGTCGCTGACCGCTTGTCGACGATGATGCTGTTCGTCAGCTCCATCATTTTGTTTGCGGTGATGTGGTTCGCCATCGCGCAGGGCATCCGTGATGATACGAAGGATGAGCCCGTTGCGGTCTTCTTGCCGTCGTACATGCTGCTGACGATGGGCGTGAACTTGTCTTTCCTGGCCGGAGACTTGTTCAACCTGTACGTCGGCTTCGAAATCTTCCTGGTGGCCTCGTATGTCTTGATGACGCTGGGCGCTTCCCCATCGCGCGTGCGTGCCGGTGTGGGTTACGTGATGGTCTCTATGGCCAGCTCCATGTTGTTTTTGTTCGGCATTGCCGTAACCTATGCGGCCGTCGGTACGGTGAGCCTGGCCCAGATTGGCCAGCGCATGGAAGATATTCCGGATGGCACGCAAGCCGCCATTTTTGGTGTGTTGCTGGTTGCCTTCGGCATTAAAGCCGCGGTCTTCCCGCTAGATTCTTGGCTTCCGGACGCCTACCCTACAGCTCCGTCGTTGGTCACGGCAGTGTTCGCGGGGCTGCTGACCAAGGTCGGTGTGTACGCAATCATCCGCATGCGCACCACTGTGTTTACCGATGGCAGCCTGGACGTTTTGCTGATGGTGGTTGCGTTAGCCACGATGCTGATCGGCATCCTGGGCGCGATGGCGCAGAATGACATTAAACGATTGTTGTCTTTCACGCTGGTCTCGCACATCGGTTATATGATCTTCGGCATTGGTCTGGGCAGCTCGCAAGGGCTATCCGGTGCGATCTTCTACATGGTGCACCACATTCTGGTGCAAACCGCACTGTTCTTAGTCGTCGGCCTGATCGAACGCCACGCCGGCACCTCGTCGCTGCGCCGGTTGGGTTCGCTGATGTATACCGCACCAGTGATTACCGTGCTGTACCTGATCCCGGCGCTGAACTTGGGCGGCATCCCACCGTTTTCCGGTTTCCTTGGCAAAGTCATGCTTTTCCATGCTGGTGCCGAGGCCAATACCTGGATGTCGTGGGTATTAATCGGGGGTGCGGTGATCACATCGCTGTTGACGCTGTACGTAATGATCATGGTCTGGTCCAAAGGCTTTGTACGTGACCGCAAGGACGCCCCGGAAGGCAACATGGCGATGGCCCGGCCTGCCCCACTGGCGGACATCACCCAGGAAGTGGAATTTTCAGAGCGCGAATCGGTGGGCCGCACACCATTTGGCATGCTCGCGGCTACCGCAATGTTGGTCATCGCATCCAGCGCGATCAGCGTCGTTGCTGGCCCCATCGCCAGCATCACGGATCGCGCGGCGAACTCTACGCAAGACGTCAACATCTACCGCACCGCGGTACTGGGCACGGACCCTGGCGAGCCGACACGCAACTTGGAACTGGAGCGGCTGGACGACGGCGAAGACCGCCGCGAAGAAAGCGGCAATGCAGGGGCCGGGCGCACCAGCTCCAGCACCAGTTCACAGACCACCCCAAGCTCTAGCCCGGTTGCCACTGAATCCGTTCAGGGAGGCGATTCCTAATGGGAACCAACACGCGAGAAAAACGAGCAGCCGAAAAAGCCCGGCAAGCCCGGTTAAAAAAGCGCGTCCCGAAAGGTTTACGCAACCGCTTCCGCCCAGCGTTTATCACCTGGTTGATGGTCATGTGGATCATCTTGGTCGGCGAGATTAGTTGGGGAAATATCGTCGCTGGGCTAGTCGTCGGCACGCTCGTGGTCTACTTGCTACCACTGCCAGCCATGCCCGTGGCTGGTTTGCACATCTCTTGGCACAAACTGGCCTGGTTCCTAGTGGAGTTTTTCTTTGAGCTGCTCAGCGCCTCGCTGAATGTAGCCTGGCTGGCATTGCGCCCGCAGCAGCTGCCAAAAACCGCTATTGTGACGGCCCCGATGCGTGTGTCCAACGAATTCATCTTGGTGTTAGCGGTGACGTTATACAACCTGCAGCCGGGCGGTGCGGTGACGGATATTGATATTGCGAACCGTACGTTGACAATTCACTTACTCAACGCGGATAACGACGAGCGCATCGAGCAAGAGCTGGCCCGGGTGAAAGCCCTGGAGGCCCGGATGATCAAGATTTTCGAAAGGACCTAGCCCATGGATCCAGAGTTGTATACCACGCTGCTGATCATCCCTGCGCTATTGATCAGCGCAGCATTGGCGATCACGGTCTGGCGCATCATCGTCGGCCCTAACTCATTGGACCGGCTTCTGGGCCTCGACGGAATGGTCGCGATGATGCAATGCGCGGCCGCCACCTACATCGCATGGACCTCGGATTCCACGGTGGTTTACGCGATGATGGTGATCGCAATGCTCGCGTTTATTTCTACCGTGGCCGTCACCCGCTTCCGGAAAAGGGATGTGAGCTAATTATGAATTGGGCTTTGCTTGCCGACGTCGTCTCCCTGGTGTTGCTCACTACGGGTGGATTTTTCGTCTTTTCTGCTGCGGTGGGTGTCGCTCGTTTCGGCGATACCATGTCCCGGGTGCACGCGGTCACGAAACCGCAGACCGTCGGTTTGATCATGTGTATCGTCGGTGCGGGTATCCACTTGCCGGTGGCTGGCGACGGCTATAACACTGGGTGGCAATCCGATATCGGGGTGCTGTTCTTGTTGGTGTTTTTCGCGCTCCTAACCAGCCCGGTTACCGCGCAACGCCTGGGTCGCATTGGGCGCCGTGAAGGCCTTTACGGCGCGGATGCCACGATGTCGCGCAACGACCGCCCGGCCAAGCGCACGCTGCGCAAAAAAGACCCCCGCAAAAGCTAACGAGCAACCTAGTTTTCCAGCGGCCGCCAGGTTGTCATCTCTTCTGCGGTGGCAGCCACTACTTGCTTCCAGTCTCCCCCGGATTGTGCGAAGCGTTGCCGCTGGCGTTGGTAGCCAGCGCCCTTGTCGACGATCTCTCCCACCAACTGTAGCTCCCGGCTGCAGCCGAGTTCTTCTGCGATGGGTGCTAGCTCTTCCACCAGGTCCGCTAGTTCATCTTTCACCCAGCGCTCGTGTGTATCCCGCGAGGTGATTACCAGCGCGTCCAGCCCATAGCGGGCGGCGCGCCATTTGTTTTCTGCGATGTGCCACGGCTGCAGGCTGGGCAATGGGTTGTTAGCTTCAGCAACAGCACTAGCACTAGCTTGAGCACCAGTAGCGGTATCGCCGCCAACGGTGGCGACTTCAGCGGTGGCAGTATCAACGATGGCGTCGTCAAGCATCCGGTCGTAATAAACCACCAGGCAATGCGTTAAAGCTGCTACCGCGGACAGCTCGCGCAGGTTCGACGCGGCGTCAGAAACCCGCACTTCAATCGTGCCCCATTTGGAGGCCGGGCGAATGTCCAGGTGCATCGAACCAGTGTGGCTAATCACTCCGGAGGCTGCCTGGTCGTGCATGTAGCTCTGCCATTCTTCCCAAGTCGTGATCGCCGGTGGTAGGCCCGCGGTAGGCAATTGTTGATACAGCATGGTGCGATTGGAGGCATAACCGGTATCAATGCCATCCCACCCCGGCGAAGACGCGGACAGCGCCAGCAGATGCGGGAACTTCGTCATCAGGGCATTGATAATGGGCCAAACGCGGTCTTCATGCCGGATGCCAACGTGCACGTGCGTGCCCCAAATCAGCATTTGGCTACCCCAGTACTGGGTGCGTTCGATAATCTCGGCGTAAGTCATCTTCGCGCTCACCGGGTTGGTGCGGAAATCGGAAAACGGGTGGCCCCCCGACGCCCACAGCAATAACCCGTGTTGTTCGGCTGCTTGCCGGATCACTGCAAGATCGCGATCGAGTTCCGCCACGGCCTGCGGAATGGTATCGCAAATTCCGGTGACCAGCTCGATCGTGTTTTGCAGGAATTCTTTTTCCAGATGAATGTCCGGCTGAATCTGCTGCGCGGTCTTGATCACCGCTTCAGCTTGGTGCGCAAGATCCCACGTTTCTGGGTTGATAAGTGCGACTTCCCATTCGATGCCGACGGTGGGGCGTTCCGAACGTTTAAACACCTCTTTCGGTGTCTCAGACGAACCTGCCATTACAGAGCAACCTCTCCGATAAGGACCATGGTCAGGCCGTTATTCTCGGTGGCTTCACCAGGCAGATAAGCAGT
Source organism: Corynebacterium sp. EPI-003-04-2554_SCH2473622 (assembly GCF_001665955.1). Classification (NCBI taxonomy): domain Bacteria; kingdom Bacillati; phylum Actinomycetota; class Actinomycetes; order Mycobacteriales; family Corynebacteriaceae; genus Corynebacterium; species Corynebacterium sp. EPI-003-04-2554_SCH2473622. The sequence goes on from NZ_LZMN01000053.1 coordinate 35,145, forward strand.
GTTTTCCCGGGCAACACCGCCGACGCGGTCGGCAAGTTCGCGGGCGCGCTGCTCTGCAGCAGCATTACCAGCTGGGAAGAAGACGGTGTTTTCGCGCAGCACTTTTTCTCCGCCCGGCAGGTTACCGGATTCGCGGGTTTTCTGGCCTTCACGCTCTAGTGATTGGGTCACGCGGTGGGCTAGGCCAGGCACCGTCGAGTTGTTCAGCACGGTGACGTCGAAAGTCTGCGGGGCACCAGCGTCTGCGCCAGCGCCAGCGCCGGCTCCACCAGAACGGCCAGCTGGTGCTTCTCGACGGTCTGCTCCCGGCGCGCCCTCTGGGTGGCCTCCTTCATGGGGGTGCTCTTGTGCCCCGGCTGGGTCTTCAACACCGTCGCGGCCAGCATCACCAGGGTGTGCGCCGTCGCGGTGCTCGCCGTCGGCAGGCGCACCGTTGGGCCCATCGCTCTGGCCGCCGTTTGCAGGAGCACCGTTGTTGTCGCCTCCGGCTTGCTCTGCGGCGGAATTTTGCGCGTTGTTCGCAGTATTCGTCGCGGTGGTTTCGTCTGAGCTGGTGAGTGCGAAAATGCCCCACAGGCCCAGCAAAATTGCTACGGAAATCAACACCATCGCTAGGCCACGCAATGGCAGACCAGATCTCGTGCCAGATCCAGCAGCCCCTGATCCACTAGCTCCTGATCCGGCAGCTCCCCCAGCACCTGCCCCGCTAGCATTTTCCGGGCCGCGAGCGTCGGAATAGTTCATGTTCGCCTCATCACCGTGGTATACATTCGTCACACTAGCCACTCTAATATTCCGAAGTATCGGAACTGGTCACGGCGCGCCGATTACGCACGCGCCGCAAACGCTTTATCAACAAGGGATATTCCTGCATCGCGGGAGCATAATCCAACAAAATATTCAGCCGCCGGTAATACCGCACCGGGGTCATTCCCAACTGAGTTCGGATAGCTTCTTCTTTCGCCCCGGCTGCCCGCGGGGCGTGTTCGGTGAAATCCAAAAGCTCCCTGTCACAATCGGAAAGGCCACCGTCTGTGAGCGTTTGGTGTTCGGTCATAGTTAAACTGTAAGGCATGACTGTGCGCCCCATTGTTATCCACGGCGACCCCGTGCTGCATAATCCCACGACCATCGTCGATACCCCACTGGATACCCCAGAGATCCAGCAGCTGATCAAAGACATGTATGAGACCATGGACGCTGCCCGCGGCGTCGGCCTGGCTGCCAACCAGATTGGTGTCGGCCTGCGCATCTTCGTCTACGGATGCCCTGATGTTGACGGACCGAACGGCAGCGATAAGCCAGACGGCGGCATGCGCCGTGGTTGTGTTATCAACCCGAAGCTAGAAACCTCCGAGATTCCTAAAACCATGCCCGCCGACGACGGCAGTGACGACGAAGGCTGCTTATCCGTGCCGGGTGAAGGCTTCCCGACGGGCCGCGCAGATTGGGCGCGGGTGACCGGCCTGAATGAAAATGGTGAGGAAATTTCCATCGAAGGCTACGGCTTTTTCGCTCGCTGCCTGCAGCATGAGGTCGGACATCTCGATGGCTTCTTGTATACCGACATGCTCACCGGCCGCTATAAACGAGCAGCCAAAAAGACCATCAAAGCCAATGGTTGGACCGAACCGGGGTTGACCTGGATGCCTGGTGAAGATCGCGATCCCTTCGGCCACGACGAGCAGTAGCTTCCGCCCATGAACCACCCGAACGCCCCACGCAGCACAAAGTCGCGGATTTTCCGCAGTGACGAGGTGTCTGTCGGTGATCGCGTCATCGTGCGGCGCGCGCTGGGTAACCGCAATGCCCCGGTGTATTCCGATGTCACTGGGCATGTGCTGGAACTAGAACCACTGGTGGTACGCCCCCAAGAGATCGGCGGTTATCCCTCAGAAAAACCCTCGGTGACCATTCCCAGCGAGGAGATCTATGTGGTCAAACGTCTCTCACCGCGACGGATCCGAAATTCGGAAATCCGTGCCGTAGAAGAGGCCACCGCCGCCGCCTTCCCGGGAATTCACAACCAGGTTTCTTCCGATGGCCAATGGCTCATGCGTGCTGGTGATGGCATTACCGAACGCTCAAATTCTGCGGTTCCGCTTGGGCGTTCGGCCGGTTTCGTTCCAGTGCCGATCTCCGAAATCTTCGAATTCTACCGTTCCCATGGCTTGCCGCCGCGCCTACTTATTCCCGAACGCATCGGTGCTCCCGCCGAGCGTCTGCTGCGCGGCGCACCAGAAGGACAATGGGATCTGGGCCCCGAAATCTTGGTGATGACGCGCTCGCTTGCCGACGCTGAACCTGCATCACCAAGCACTGAGGCCGTCGACAAGCTCCTCTTCCGCGTCGACGACGCCCCGGACCAGGAATGGTTTGACCTGTACACCTTCCGCGGCACCGCGCTTCCGCAACACGCACTGCAGCTGCTAGCCGGGCGCATCGCGGGCACCATGGGATTTGCCCGATTGTTGGAACCAGCTACCAGCAGAACAGTGGCCATCACGCGTGCTACGCTCACCGAATCCGAAAACGGCCAGAAATGGCTGGGCTATTCTGCTGTGCAAGTCGCCGCGGATTGGCGCCGCCGTGGCTTGGCTACCCGGCTCGGGGCGGACATGCTGGCTTGGGGCAAAAGCCACGGCGCGGATTCGGCTTACCTGCAGGTCATCTCCACAAATACCCCCGCGATTGCTCTGTATCACAACCTGGGGTTCCTCGAGCATCACCGACATCGTTGCGCACTGTGGCTGGGCGATAGCCCGCGCTGAGCGTCCGCGCGCGTGCGCGGGTAAAATAAGGCGCCATGCGGATCGCTAACTGGAACGTGAACTCTATTCGCACACGCACCGACCGTGTGTTGGATTTTTTGCAACGCCATAAGATCGACGTGCTGGCGGTGCAAGAAACCAAATGCGCCGATGACAAGTTCCCTTACCAGGTGTTCGAGGAAGCCGGTTACCACGTTGCCCACTGTGGTTTTCATCAGTGGAACGGTGTGGCATTGATTTCCCGTCACGAGCTCCACGACGTCCGCCGCGAGTTTCCTGGCCAGCCGGGATTTCACAAGGATCCCGACGAACCGCAAAACATAGAAGCCCGTGCGATCGGCGCCCGCATCGGCGATACCGACACCGAGGTCTGGTCGCTCTATGTGCCCAATGGCCGCGAGATTACCGACCGTCACTACGAATACAAGCTGTTCTGGCTCTACGCCTTACGCGACTACGTCCGCGGCCAGCTTAGCGAAGACGCTGACAAAAAAATCCTACTCACAGGCGATTTCAATATCGCTCCCCGCAATGAGGATGTGTGGGATCTGCGTGTGTTCGACGGCGCCACCCACGTCACCGAACCAGAGCGCGCGGCTTTCCAAATGTTGGAGGAAGCCGGTACCCGGGAAATCACCCGCGAACTCACCGAGGCACGCTACACCTACTGGGACTACACTTCCATGCGGTTTGCCAAGGGCGAGGGCATGCGCATTGATTTCCAGCTGGCCTCACCGCAGTTAGCGAAACAAGCTCGTTCGGGGTTTGTGGATGTCGATGAGCGCCACGGCAAAGGTGCCTCGGACCACGCACCGGTGGTGGTGGATTTTCAAGCGAGTGACTTCGACGAGGTTCGTTAAACCGTGGAACCGGCGCTGTCGATCGATGTGACGTGGTGGCAGGCCGCGTTTTTTATCCTGGATTACACCATCAAAATCCTGGCTGTTGGCTTTGTGCCAGAGGGCAGGCGCCCATCATCGTCGACGGCCTGGCTGCTAGCAATTCTGTTGATTCCATTTTTGGGTCTACCGCTGTTTTTCCTGATGGGCTCGCCGTTTATTAACCGGCGCCGTCACGAGGTATACAAAAACGCGAACGAACAGCTCAACGACGCACAGGGGCAATTACCGGATATGCCGCCGCACCTGTGCAACTCCCGCGAAGTCGCGTCCATGATCGCTCTCAATCGTCGACTGACTGGGTTCCCGGCGGTCATTGGCGACCAACGTGGTTTGCTCGCTGACTATGACCAGGCAATCAAGCGCATGGCGGAGGTCATTGACTCCGCCACCGACTATGTGCACGTGCAGGTGTATATCCAGTCCTGGGACGAGACCACCGACGTGTTTTATCAAGCGCTTGCCGACGCCGTCGGCCGCGGGGTGAAGGTGCGCTTGTTGTTTGACCAGATTGGTAGTTTGAAATACCCGGGCTACCGGAAGTTGGGCAAACGCTTGGATGCGATCGGCGTCGACTGGCATTTAATGATGCCGTTACAGCCATGGAAATGGCGTTTTCGCCGCCCTGACCTGCGCAATCACCGCAAGATCATCATTGTTGACGGCACGGTCGGTTTTATGGGGTCGCTGAACCTGATTGACCGCAGTTACCGGATTCGCAAGAACGTGCGCGCGGGTCGGCAGTGGATTGATTATATGGTCGAGCTATCCGGGCCAATTGTCACTTCGATGGAATCGGTGTTTGCCATTGACTGGTATCTAGAATCCGATGAGGTGCTGGACCCCGAAACGCGCCACCCCACCGCACACGACGCCACGCAGGGCACGGCGCAGGTCACGACGCAAGCCAGCCCGCAGCCCACCACGCAAACGACAGCGCCGCCTGCAGCACTCACGCAAACCGAATATATTTCGGACGCCAATGTCTTGCAGATGATTCCTTCGGGGCCGGGCTACAGCTCGGAACCGAACCTGCGCATGTTTAACCAGGTGGTACATCACGCAAAAAACCGCCTGGTGCTGTGTTCGCCGTACTTCATTCCGGACGAATCCCTGTTAGAAGCCGTGACCAGCGCTGCCTTCCGTGGCGTGCGCGTGGAATTGTATGTCTCGGAACGCGCCGACCAGTTCACGGTGCACCATGCGCAATCGTCGTATTACCAAGCCTTGTTGGAAGCCGGGGTGCATATTTACCAATTCCCCGCGCCGTATGTGTTGCATTCAAAGTTCGCGTTGGCGGACCCGGAAGACAATCATTGCGATAGCGTCCATGCTGTTGGCATGCTGGGCTCTTCGAATATGGATATGCGTTCGTTTGGCTTGAACTACGAATCCACATTGTTTGTGGTGTCTGGTTCGCTGATTGATGATCTCAACGAGCTAGCCGCGACGTACCGTGCGGTTAGCCGCCCACTGACTTTAGAAAAGTGGGAGCAGCGCGGATTTATCCGTCGTTACGTGGATAATGTCATGCGGCTGACTTCCGCATTGCAGTAGCACCGGCTGGCCAGGGCAGATCCCCTAACCAACCGAGTTAGCCAACCGCGCTAGCCAAGCCCGTTAGCGTAAACGCAGTGGTCAACCGCGTTAGCGCAAACGCATTAACGCAACTCCGCCAATGCCTTGCGCAGCACAGGCAAGGAATCAGCAAACGGCGCGAGCAGATCCAGCTGTTCCAGCTCCGCTACCGGAACCCAACGCAAATCATCGGATTCTGCATTTGGGAAGGTCGGCAACTCGCTGCCATCAGCGGTTTTCGCCAGCACCGTCGTGTAGGTCCATTCCCCGGCTAGTTCCGGGCGTTCCGGATCCCCTGGCAGCGGGCCCGCGGTCACGATCTCTCGCAGCACGGTAACCGCGCTTTCCTCGATACCGCATTCTTCGAAGGTCTCCCGCACCGCAGCCTGGCTGGCGGTCTCGTGTCCGTCACGGGCTCCCCCAGGAAGGCCCCATGTGCCGCCCTGAGAGGTCCACGGCGCGCGCAGCTGCATCAGCACGGTGGAATCGTCGGAAAGCAAAAACAACCCGGCAGCGCCGAACCGTCCCCACAGCTTGCTGCCGTTCGGCCCGGCCGCCCAACCGTCGCCACTTCCCCGGTGTGTATCTGACATGCCGTCTATTTTAGTAGCCCAGCACACATCACGTGCGTTAGTCTAGGGTAATGAACGGTCATAGGCCCGCGACAAGCCTCGATCGCCCAGTCGATGCAGAAGATGAGATGTCGGCCAACTTTGCCCGCACCTCCCGTGGCCCGTCGCTGCGCGTCGAATCCGTTCCCGCCCACGCCCAGGACCACTGGCTCGATGAAGCCAAAACCACCGACGCACCTGGCATGTCACTTCTGCGGCGGTTTTTCCATTCCTCCTTTTCGGGTTCTACGCAGATCATCTCCCGCATCTTCGGGTTTTTCGGTACTACTCCGGGCAAAATGGCCGTCGGCATGATTGTGCTCACCGCCGCACTGCTCGCTGCCGGGTTGTCAATGGCAAATTCCGTGGCCAACCGACAAACCGAGCTCAACCATCTGCTTACCTCCACTGAACCGATGAGCAATTCGGCACACAATTTGTATATGTCGCTCTCACTGGCCGACACCATCGCCACCACTGGTTTTGTGCAAGCAGGAGTAGAGCCGGAAGAAACCCGCAAACAATACTTGCAGGCGGTGGATTCCGCCGCCAGCGAAGCTACCGCTGCTGTGTTGGATTCGGACGACGAGGATGTCTACCTCCGGCAATTAGCTGTGCAGATCCAGCGCCAGCTGCCGGTCTACACCGGGTTGGTGGAAGCCGCACGCACTAATAATCGCGCCGGGAATGCCGTCGGTGCGGCATATATGTCGAATGCCTCGGCGATGATGCGTGATGACATCCTCCCGGCTGCGGCCTCACTGTTCCGACTATCGGCCAATAACGTCTCGGAGCAACAGGATCAGCTAACTCGCCCACAGTGGGTTCCGCTGTCCGGTTTAGTCGCGGCCTTGGTGTTTTTGGGGTTGGCCCAGTACTGGTTGTGGCGGATTAGCAGGCGTCGTTTCAACCGCGGTTTCTTGGGGGCAACGTTACTGATGGCCCTGGCTTTGGCTTGGGTTTCTGGCACCAACGTATACACCTGGCATTTAGGCAGCCAGGGTTTCACGGAATCATCCACTCCCTGGGATTCACTCACGCAGGCCCGTATTGATGCCCAGCGCACCCGCACAGAAGAGATTCTGGCCTTGGTGCAGCGTCGGACGAACTACAACCCTTCCTTGGAATTTTCCTCCACGAATGAGCATATTTCGGACGCACTGACTGATTACAGCAATTCCACCGCGCTGCATTCATCCGATGCAGCCACCATCGACGAAGCACGGACGGCTTTGCAGGAATGGGATGAAGCTAAGGCCCACCTGTTGCGCGCATTGGATTCCGGTAATTACGAGCAAGCTTTGGCCTTAGCGACGGATTCGTCGCCGGACGCAGCAAGCACAGGAACGAACCAAACCATGAGCTCGGCGGCTGCCTTCCAGAAACTCGATGCTGCCTTGACTGAGCTGATCGCAACGGCGCGTGATTCTATGCGCTCTTACCTGAGCGAGAGCCTAGCCGCGCTGAACTTGGTAGCAGCTGCGGTAAGCCTGTTTTCGGTGCTCTCGGCAATTGCCATCTGGCTGGGAATTCGTCCACGAATGGTGGAATACCTATGATCGCCCGTGTCATTCACCACCGCGCTCCTCACCACCATGCTTCTCGCTGCCATGGGAGTTGTTCCGATACTAACCACTACCGCTTCCGCCCGCTTCGGCTGGTCGCGGCTCTCACCGCGCTCGGGCTGGTATTATCCGCCTGCGCTGTGCCAGACTTCACCCCCAGAAACGACGCCCTAAGCATCCCGCGCGATAGCGCCACCGGCATCCCGCTACCCGCCGGCGCACGTGTAGAAAAAGCCGGTACCCGTCAGGGAACGGAAGTCGAAGAATATGCCCTTCGTGGCTCGCTGAAACCAGACGGTCGCACCGCGGCAGAGCGCATCCCGTCGATTGTGGAGCGTGGCTATTTGATCGTCGGCATCCAGCAATCGCAAAACTTGTTGTCTTTCCGTGATGCCACCACCGGGCAGTTGTCTGGCTTCGAAGTCGACCTCGCGCACGAAATAGCCGAGGATATTTTCGGTGACCGCAACGCCGTCGATTTCCGCTTCGTCGAATCGCAGCACCGCGTGCATACCTTGAGCACCGGAAAAGTAGATTTTTTGCTCTCCACGCTCACCATCACTCCCGAGCGGCAACAGGAAGTGGAATTTTCTACGCCATACTTGTCGACGAATACCCGCCTGCTGGTCAACCGGAATTCTGAGGTCAACCGGCTGGAAGATCTCGCCTCGCGCACGGTGTGCGTGACGGATAATTCCACCGGCATCAACCTTGCGCGCTTGCACTCCCCGAAAGCCGATATTTTAAAGGCCGTAACCTGGGCCGATTGCTTGTATGCGATGCAGCATAACCAAGCTGATGCGATTCTGGTGGATGATGTGATCCTTTCCGGCTTGGAAATCCAGGATCCATACACGGAAATCGTGGGCCCAGCGGTGGACTCTGATATTTACGGCGTTGGCATGCCCAAACCAGCGCGCAGCGCACATGCCGACGAGATTGCTGAGGCAGAAGGGCTAGTGCGCCAGGTCAATTCCACGCTCGAGCGCATCCGCACCGATGGCACCTGGTGGGAATTGTTCCGTCATTGGTTTGCGGGACGCTTGCCGACGGCGGGCCCGCCACCGCTGCACTACCGCCCAGAGGATGGTGAATAAGTGACTGAGAAATCTGCCCCCACCGAGGCCACGGAACATACAGAGGCTGCAGAACATACAGAGGCCACGGAACGTACAGAGGCGACCGCGCACACGGAAGCCAGCCGTGTGCCCGAGGCCGAGCCGGCGACCTCCGCGGTCCCATTTGATCCTTTCGCTGAGGATGACAACGACGACGGCAGCGAGGACGGCAATGGCGACAGCGACGACGGTTACAGCAGCAACGAAGACAATATCGCCTCGCTGCTACAAGACTTGCAGAAAATCCGCGACGAAAAAGCCCAAAAGCAGCGCGCTGAAAGACAAGAGGACACCTCCACACGGGCTCGTCGGCAAGCACTATCCACCTTCCGCAAACGTCGCCGTGCCCAACGCACCGCACGCGCAGTCGCCGACCGCATGGTGCGCCTGCCCTTCGTGGTGCCAACGGATCCACAAGAAGCCCTGATTGACCCACACGAGGCGATCGAAAAAAAGAAAATCCCGGCACCGCAGCTGAACCCCGGTGATATCGTCGCCCAGCAATACGAAATCTTGGGCGTGATCGCCCACGGTGGCATGGGTTGGATTTACCTGGCAAACGACCATTTTGTTTCCGGGCGCATCGTGGTGCTCAAAGGGATGCAATCGCAAAAATCGGCCGAGGAAACCGCCGCCGCGGAAGCCGAGCGCGAGTTCTTAGCAGATATTACCCACCCAGGCATCGTGAAGATTTTCAATTTCATTGACGACGATCGCGTGCCCGGCGGGTTTATCGTCATGGAATACGTCGGTGGGCCTTCACTGCGCCACCGCCGGAATTCGCAGCCCAATCACGTCGTCGCCATCGATATCGCCATCGCGTATATCCTAGAAATTTTGCCTGCGTTGGAATATCTGCATGCTCGCGGCGTGGTCTACAACGACCTGAAACCGGATAACATCATCATCAGCGAAGACCAGGTCAAAATCATCGACCTGGGTGCGGTCTCGGGAATCGGCGCCTACGGCTATATCTACGGCACCAAGGGCTTCCAGGCCCCCGAGGTGTCTACGCAAGGACCGTCCATCGCCAGTGATATTTACACCATTGGGCGCACCTTGGCGGCACTCACGCTCAACCTACCCTCGGAAGACGGCATCTACCTTCCCGGGCTACCCGGACCGTCGGAAGAACCCACGCTGCGGCGCTATTTGTCGTTTTATCGCCTACTGCAACGGGCAACCGCACATGATCCCAAACACCGGTTTTCTTCCATCGAAGAACTGCGCACCCAGTTGTATGGGGTGTTGCGGGAAGTAATCGCCATTCGCGACGGCATCCAGCACCCAGCGCAGCACTCGTTGTTTTCCCCGCAACGTACCACTTTTGGCACCAAGCACGCTGTATTCCGCACCGATCAACTCATCGATGGCATCGAACGGTCCGTGCACATCACCGCGGCCGAGGTTGTCTCTGCTCTACCAGTCCCGTTGATCGACCGCAGCGACCCAGGCGCGTCTATGCTTTCTGGTTCTTCCTATACTGAGCCGCAGGAAGCATTAGAAACGTTAAGGCAAGCGATGCACACTAATGAATACGTCGGTTCGAAGGAAATCCCGCTGGGCGTGGTGCGAGCGATGCTGGACTTGGGGCTGACTACCCAGGCGCGGGAATGGTTGCGTTCCTTAGAAGAAGATATGGCTAGCGATTGGCGTTTCCGCTGGTATTCCGGGGTTACTGCAACCCTGTTGGACGATTACCGCGATGCGCAAGACCATTTTTCCTCGGTAATGTTTTTGCTTCCCGGCGAGGCAGCCCCGAAGCTCGCGCTGGCCGCAGTCGATGAGTTATTGCTCGAAGAGCAAGGCCGGAACCATTTGAGTTTGCTTCCGCCGGAGCTGTCACGTGCCACAACGGGCACCCCGGATTCGCTATCAAACATCCCCAATGAGTTTTTCTTAGCGCGCCCCGAAATTTGGGAGCACCGCACCGATGAGCCGGCCTCGCTGCGCTTTCATGCACTACGTTTATATTCCATAGTCTGGGAAACTAACCCGGCGACGGTGTCTTCGGCATTCGGTTTGGCCCGGCAGTTAATGGCCGAAAAACAGGTGGAATTGGCAGTGCAGGTTTTAGATCGGGTTTCCCCTGCTTCCCGTCACCACCGCATGGCGGTCTTGACGACGATCTTGCAGCTGTTGGCCAGCCCGTTGAATGAACCGTATATTCGGCGGGCTGCGCGTCGATTGGAATCCATCCCAACGAATGAGCCGCGCTTTTTACAAATCAAAACCGCGGTATTGGTTTCCGCACTGAACTTCTTGCGGGAAGCAGATTTGGAGCAGTCGGCCTCGCCACACGAGCTTTTCGAGCACACGTTTAGCCAGCACGGTTTACGCTCTGGCTTGTACGACACGCTGCGGGCGCAGGCACGAGTGGCACCGTTTCCGCGGCACCGCTACGCTCTGGTGGATTTAGCGAACATGATCCGCCCGGCGACCTGGTTCTAACGGCTGCTGTCGCTGTTAGGGCTGCTGTCGCTGGCAGTTTCAGTTAGCGCAGCGGTTTCGGGCCCAGTCTTGCTCCCAGATTCAACCGCAGCTGCACCGTCTGCCGCAGCACGTGATTCCGGCGTCGTGGCAGCTGCAGCGCTTGTTTCCTGTGCAGTGCCAGTGCCACCTCCAGCATCAGTATCAGCACCACCGCCAACACCAGAGCCAGCTGCACCAGCGTCTTCTGCACCAGCTTTTCCTGCACCAGCTTTTCCTGCACTAGAGCCCTCTGTGCCAGCAGTGACAGAATCATCGTCAGCAGCAATCGTGATTTCCCTACTGGCTTCCCGCGCCACCAAGTGCGCAGCATCGGTGTTATCAGCAGTCGACAACACCACTCCCATGCGTCGGCCCGGGTAACTACCTGCTTTCCCGAACAACAGCACAGAAGTTTCTGGGTGTGCGAAGGCATCCTGCAACCCGCCATAAGATAACGTGTCCGCATCCACCTCAGAACACAGCATGCGGGCAGCTCCCGGCGAAGTGAGTGTCACATCGATCGGCAGACCCAAAATTGCCCGTGCATGCAAATCAAACTGCGAATAGCGCTGCGTGGCCATGGTAACCATGCCGGTATCCGTCGGCCGTGGAGATACCGAAGAGAAATACACGTCATCACCGGCGACGAACAACTCGACGCCATAAACTCCGCGTCCACCCAATTCATTAGAAATCCGGGCGGCAATAGAGCGCGCATTTTCCATCGCTACCTGGCTCAACTGCAGCGGTTGCCAGGAATCAATCAGGCCACCGTCGCGGTGATCATGCCCGATAGGCTCGGCAAACCACGTGGCCAATTCGCCCGTTTTCGGGTCGATCGAACGCACCGCTAGCAGGGTTACTTCATAATCAAAGTCGACGAAGCGCTCCACTATCACGCGACCGTCGAAATGCGCTTCCGCAGAAGCGGTCTGCCAAGCCTCGGTCACTTCATCGCCGTAGCGCACCACCATATGCCCGCGTCCGTTTGAGGTAACCGCGGGTTTCACGATGGACGGGTAGCCCATCTCATCCAAAATGGTTTTTAGTTCTTCCGGGCTGGAGGCGAAATCATAGGCGGTCGTCGGCAAGCCCAATTGTTCTGAGGCGGTACGACGGATAGCTTCGCGTTCCATGGTCAGCTCGCAAGCCCGCGCCCCAGGCACTACCACGGCAGAATTTGCTTCTTCGATCTCTCGCAGCGCTTCTACCGCGACGATCTCCACTTCCGGGATCACATAGTGCGGTTCAATACGCTTTGCCAATTCCAGAACGGCCGCCGCGTCAGTGACATCTGCGACGTAGGAATATTGCGCAACCTGGTGGCCCGGCGCGCCGTTGCGCTTGTCGACGGCGTGGATTTCCAGGCCCAACCGCTGGAAACTGATCGCTAGCTCGCGACCAATCTCGCCCGCGCCCAGCAACAACACCCGGGTGGCATTTGAGCTCAGCGGTGTACCGATGGTGTTGGGCGTGTCCGTGGTTTCGGCAGCTTCCGTTTTCTCACTCATGACAGCCTATTTTCCCGCCAGCACGTCGTGGCGCACAATGGTTTGCTCACGCGACGGGCCGACGCCGATATACGACATGCGCGTTCCGGACAGTTCTTCTAGGCGCAGCACGTAATCCTGTGCGCGCTGTGGCAGCTCTTCGAAGGTGGAACAGCCCGTGATGTCTTCGTCCCAAGCCGGCATATTTTCGTAGATTGGCTTGGCGTGGTGTACCTCGGATTGCGAGACTGGCATTTCGTCATGGCGCACGCCGTCGACGTCGTAGGCTACACAGATCGGAATTTCTCCGATTCCAGTGAGCACGTCAAGCTTGGTCAAGAAGTAATCCGTAAACCCGTTAACGCGGCTGGCGTAGCGTGCAATCACGGAATCGTACCAACCACAGCGGCGGCGTCGGCCAGTGTTCACGCCAACCTCACCACCGGTTTCTTGCAGGTAATTACCCCATTCGTCGAAAAGTTCCGTCGGGAATGGCCCCGCACCCACGCGGGTGGTGTAGGCCTTGATGATGCCCAGTGAGGTATCGATGCGGGTCGGGCCAATGCCGGAGCCGACGCACGCGCCGCCTGCGGAAGGGTTCGACGAGGTCACAAACGGGTAGGTGCCATGGTCGACGTCCAGCATGGTGGCTTGGCCGCCTTCCATCAGGATGTGTTTCCCGGCAGTCAAGGCCTCGTTGAGCTCGCGTTCGGCGTCAATCACCATCGGGCGCAGGCGTTCGGCATAGGACAGGAAGTAGCCGACGACGTCCTCGACCTCAATGGCCTTGCGGTTATACATTTTCACCAGCATCTGGTTTTTCACATCCAGCGCCGATTCCACTTTTTGCCGCAAAATGGACTCATCAAAAATGTCCTGCACGCGGATGCCGACGCGGGCGACTTTGTCCTGGTACGTCGGGCCAATGCCGCGGCCGGTGGTGCCGATTGCACGTTTGCCTAAAAAGCGCTCTTGCACCCGGTCGAGTGTTTGGTGGTACGGCGCAACTAGGTGCGCGTTGGCGGAAATCTTTAACCGCGAGGCGTTTGCTCCACGGGATTCCAGGCCGTCAATTTCCTCAAACAATGCTTCCAGGTTGATGACCACACCGTTTCCCAGCACCGGGGTGGCATTTTCCGATAGGATTCCTGCCGGAAGCAGCTTGAGCTCGTATTTTTCACCGCCAACGACGACGGTGTGGCCGGCGTTATTGCCGCCATTAGGCTTGACGACGTAATCCACCTGGCCGCCCAAAATGTCTGTGGCTTTTCCTTTGCCTTCGTCGCCCCATTGGGCGCCGACGATGACGATCGCTGCCATACCTGCCTCATCACTTCCCTGCGGTCAGTAGTTTGATCAGCCTCATAGCCTACTAGGAATTGCCCCACCTGCGATAATTTTTTTAACGTCGGTTACGATGCTTGGCATGCGTGTGCTGATTCTGCGTTGCGGGGAAGCTGCAGCCGAACTGATTTTGCCCAAGACTTTATATCGTTCTTCCGGGGTGGAGATTTTTACGCTGCCAGCTGTGCCAGGCCGGGGTGATCTGAAGTTTTTATCCGAGCATGCTACGGAATTATTGCCGGTAGATCCCACTCCCTCATTGGAGGAGATCCAAGCGCAACCGCGCGTAGAACACATGGCTGCCCCACAACTAGCACCCCAACAACCAGTGATGCCGCTGCGGATAATCGTGATTGGTTCAGATGCCGCCTTGTCTGCGGTGCTCACCCGCTTGCTGCGGGCGGATCAATTATGGCCACAGATCGGATTCGTCCCGGTGGCGGAACCGACGAACAGCGCGGTAGACACTACCGGCAGCAAAAACGTTTCTGGCCCGGCCACCGAAAACGCCGCTAGCAGCACCGCCAGCACTGCAGCACAAAACTGGTCCATTCCCGCTGATCCGGCTGCCGCGCTCAAACTGGCGTTGACTGGCGAGGTCAAACCCGTCCCACTGATCCGCAATGATGCCGGACAGGCCGTGGCTGGTTCCGCTGCTATCAGCCAGTGGGACGCATCCGCCATGACCGGGGAAATTATCGTCGACGATGCCACTTTGCTGCAGCAAGATGCCCAGGGCAGCGCAGATAACGCCAGCCGTTCCCTGGCTTACGGCGCCCGCTTAGTGCCAATGCTCAACGCACCTGGCATTGCTGCGGCAGTGCACACCGCAGCACCACAGCCCCGTGGATTGTTTGCACGCTGGCGCAAGAAAAAGAACCCCGGGGCGAGCGTCAGCCAGCTAGATCCGCATTCATTAGTCACTGGGCATGCGGTACAAGCCGGTGGACCGGAAATGGCGGTACACGTCGACGGAGTGCGCAGCAAACGCCCGCAAAAACGAGTAACTTTTTACCGGCATTTGCGGGATTTACAAATCATCCGTCCGTGAGTTCCGGGGCGCCGCGTCCTCTACCCTCTACTATTCTCTTCTACTCTTTCTGGGAGTTCTCAGAATCATCGTAACGATTCGCCGCATTGTGCGCGTTATCCTGGATGTCTTCGATCTCCCAGACTTCCGGTGGGTAGGCCGGTGTGGATGAGGTTGGTGCCAGCACTGCTGCCGCCGACTCCTGCGACATTCCGGTGACCATCAAAAGATCCACTGTTAAAAACCGCACCTGTGACAGGATCGCATATTCCGAAAGCACCGGATCATCGCTAATCACGGAAAGGTCCGTGCGCGCGCCGATGATGCGCAGGCGGTTGACAATCCCCGGAATTTCATGGGCTTGGCTAACCCGCGCACTCGTTTCATAAATTCGCGACAGCTCCAACGCGATCTCTGCCAACTCATCAATAATATTGATTAACCGCGGGGTAATCTTGTCGCCATCGACGCTCAAGACCATGCAGCGGCGGGCCAGCACACGCACATTCCGGGTGGCATTGTCGACGGGAGTGAGGATGCGTTCGATGGAACGCAAGTGTTTGCGCGAGCCCCAGCGAAATGGGGAAAGCCCCGCAATTTCCCGGCCGGAAGCCGTGGCTTCCAGCATGTGATCAATATTCGATTGCGTACCGCGCACCTGTTGGAGTGCATCTTCGATACGCTCTGAATCTCCCTTTTCCGCACCTTCTGCAACGTCATGCAGCACCGACGATGCAACGGAGAGAACTTTCGCGATCTCATGCCGGGCATCACGCAACGCAGAATTAGGAATCAACGCGATGGAGATGATTCCGATCACCGAACCAATGGCAGCGTCAATCATGCGTTCGGTGCCGCCACCTTGCGGCATGATCGTGGCGATCAAGATCGCACCAATAGCGACCTGGTTACTCACCAGCAGTGATTTCGATAAAAATGCCGCGACCACCAGTGAGATCGCTACCCCAGCGGCAATCTGCCAATCGCCGGTGCCCAGGGTGTGCACCAAAAGCTGGCCAACTCCGACACCAACCACACCAGCGACCGACATTTCCAGGGCTTTATTCAGACGGTTGCCACCGGAGATGCCAAGTACCACCACCACAGAGATAGGGGCGAAAAATGGGATCTCGTGGCCGAAAAACGTCTGCGCAACCCAAAACGCCAACCCCGCACCAAACGCGGCTTGCACAATGAAGATCAAGCGTTTGCGCACGCGCAGAATGCGCGAGGTCAGCGAATGGTCTAAATGCCGCAGTCGTTCGCGGGTGGAGACCCTGTTATTTGCCATAGGTGCCGAAAATACCTGCTAAAAAGCTTAGCCGAGAGCGGCCTAGCGGGCGGTGGTCTGGCCTGCGGAGCGCAGCACCTGGCAGGATTCAATGACGCGATCAGCCATGGAGCGCTCTGCCTTCTTCAGGTAAGAGCGTGGGTCGTAGACCTTCTTGTTACCGACTTCTCCATCAATCTTGAACACGCCGTCGTAGTTGCTAAACATGTGGCGCGCAACCGGATTGGTGAACGCATACTGCGTATCGGTGTCGATGTTCATTTTGATCACGCCATAGCGCAAGGATTCTTCGATCTTGGCGGCCTCGGAACCGGAACCGCCGTGGAAGACGTAATCGAAGGGCTGGGAACCGTCGGCAAGCCCCAGCTTCTGGGAAGCGACCTTCTGGCCTTCGGCCAATACCTCTGGGCGCAGCTTGACGTTGCCCGGCTTATAGACGCCATGGACGTTACCGAAAGTGGCGGCCAGCAGGTAGCGGCCATTTTCGCCAGTGCCCAGCGCATCGACGGTTTTTTCAAAATCTTCTGGGGTGGTGTACAGGTTGGCACCTGCTTTGGCTTCCACGCCGTCTTCTTCACCGCCGACCACGCCGATTTCCACCTCGAGGATGATATTCGCCGCGCGTGACTGTGCCAGCAGCTCCTGGGCGATTTCCAGGTTCTCGTCGATAGGGATGGCCGATCCGTCCCACATATGGGACTGGAACAGTGGCTGCTCGCCGGCTTCTACGCGATCACGGGAGATCTTTAACAATGGGCGCACGAAGTCATCGAGACGTTCTTTCTGGCAGTGATCCGTGTGCAACGCAATATTCACGCCGTAGTGCGAAGCAGCCTCGTGCGCGAATGCGGCCAGGGCTTTTGCGCCGGCAACTTTGTTTTTCACTGCTTGGCCAGAGCCGAATTCCGCACCACCCAGGGAGAACTGGATAATGCCGTCAGACTCGGCTTCTGCAAACCCCTGTAGTGCGGCGTTAATGGTTTCGGAAGAGGTGCAGTTGATCGCGGGAAAAGCGAATTGCTCTTTCTTCGCGCGGTCAAGCATCTCGTTATAAACCTCAGGGGTGGCGATAGGCATAAAACATCCTCCAACGTTGGATCTGCAGTCTCGAAGCCCAATTATGCCTGAGCGAACACTAACCTGCAGCCGGATCCCCTTCGGCCAGCGCAACCCGGGCCATCGCCTCCAGCGCCATCCACCCGGAAAGCTGCACCGACAAATCGCGCTCTGCAATACGCACAGCGCCCACTTTCTCCCGGATCGACATCGGGCCCAGGCCAAAATTATGTGGCAGTAGCGCATCGCTGGTCCAGTCCGTAGCAAACACGGGCAGTCCGTCAACTTCCAAACGGTGGGTCCACACCGACTCCGCCGACGCCCGCACCAACCGAGTAGCAAGCTTGCGCGTCGCGCGGTTCGCTGGCGAATCATCAGGCAAACGCACCGCGACGTCGGCAAGGTAACGCAGCAAAATCCCCTTGAACAAGCCGCCATCGCCGTCGCCGGTATCCCAGTCGATCACTCCCGCTGGGGTGGCCATGTGCTGCGCAATCGCGTGCACCAAGCCACGGATCCGGCTGATATATGGCATGGCTTCGTCGGCACGCTCAGCCTCATGCACCGACTGAATATCTTCCAGGCTGTGGATGCCATGTTCTTTACGCAACTGCAACGCAATTTCCAGGCTGGCACCAAGCATCA
This sequence comes from Corynebacterium sp. EPI-003-04-2554_SCH2473622, assembly GCF_001665955.1. Lineage (NCBI taxonomy): Bacteria > Bacillati > Actinomycetota > Actinomycetes > Mycobacteriales > Corynebacteriaceae > Corynebacterium > Corynebacterium sp. EPI-003-04-2554_SCH2473622. The sequence goes on from NZ_LZMN01000053.1 coordinate 53,015, forward strand.
CCCCCTGGCAGTACGGGTGAATATCACGCACGATCTCCGGTCCGTTCATGCGCATACGCATCCCGTCCATGATCAGCCCATCATCATTGTGCAGGTTATCGAAAACCCAGTCGACGATATGAATGGCTTCCTGCCAGTAACCGGTGCGCGCCAACATAATTGCCACCGGACCATTAGTGGGCACGTTATAAAACGTCGATCGGTTATCGCGCCAGGGCGCGACCCCCAGGGACTCATCCAACCCGGCACGCAGATTGGAACGCAATGCGTGCAACTGTGGCGGGGTACCCAGCTTTTCCGCGTTCTCTATGCGCCCGAAAGCTAGTGCCAACCAAGCTTTGTCATCGTAGTATTTGTTGCGTTCCAACCCGCGCAGCTGCCGGAGTTTGATGCCACGCATGGTATTAGCAATGCGTGCGCTGCGGGTTTTCGTGGGTTGCCGCAGCGCAGCATCAACCTGGCAATCCAGGTAGTGCGCCTGCCACCAATAGTGCCAATGAATAAACAGGCGCTCTTTAAAAAGCGCCGGCCAGCTCACCCGGGCGAGATTGGTGCGTGGCAGCGACCATAGTGGGCCAGCATGTCGATCGTTGATGGCGGTCTCTGCGAGATCCGCCCGGTGGGACCATTTTTCTTGCACTATTATTCCATCACTCACAGAGCTATAAACCGGAGAAATCAATCATTTGTAGCATACATCACGGTTCTCTGGTGAGGGATAAGTGACAAATTATTGATGCAGCCAGCACCCCTACCAAGCTTGGCGCAGATCCGCATGCTGCCGCACCCACGCATGCATTGCGATGCCTGCGGCCACCCCTGCGTTAATTGAGCGCGTCGAACCAAACTGCGCAATCGAACACGTCATCACCGACGCCTGACTCGTCTCCGCGCTCACCCCAGGGCCTTCCTGGCCGAATACCAGCAAGCAACGCCGCGGTAATTCGGCGGTTTCCAATGGCACGCACCCGGGAGTGTTATCAATAGCCACGACGGTCAGATCGTTCTCCGCCGCCCAGGCTACTAGCCCATCAACATCGCTGTGGTGCTGTAGGTGTTGGTAGCGGTCCGTAACCATGGCGCCACGACGATTCCAACGACGCCTACCGACAATATGTACAGTATCTACAGCAAAAGCATTCGCAGTGCGCACCACCGTGCCGATATTCGCATCGTTTTCAAAGTTCTCGATCGCGATATGCAGCTCATGCCGACGGGTATCAATGTCCTCGATGATCGCCTCACGCTTCCAATAGCGATAAGCATCGACGACGTTGCGGCGGTCGCCTTCAGCAAGCAACTCCGGATCCAAGCGTGGATCATCCGGCAACGGGCCTTCCCACGGGCCCACACCATGCCGACCTTCAGCCCATTCCGTTGGGCCTTTGTCCTCCGGTGCGGTGGCGCGTTCCGGCTTAGTCACTGGATCATTTTCGGCTGCGCTTTCGCCCATTACAGCCCCAGGTCATCCAAGCCCAACAGGCTGCGATATTCCAGCCCCTCGGCACGGATGGCATCAGCAGCACCGGTAGCGCGGTCCACCACAGTGGCCACACCAACAACTTCCGCTCCGGCCGCACGCAACGCAGCGACGGCAGTCAGCGGGGAGTTACCAGTAGTGGTGGTATCTTCCACCACTAGCACTTTTTGCCCTTCCACATTCACGCCTTCGATGCGGCGCTGCATGCCGTGCTTTTTAGCTTCTTTGCGCACCACAAAAGAATCGATCGGGCGGCCGTCAGCATGCATGATCGAGGTGGCCACCGGGTCCGCACCCAAAGTCAGACCACCGGCGGCAACGTAGTCCCAGTCCGCGGTTTTTTCCCGCAGCAACGAGCCAATCAGGCGGGAGGCCTCATGGTGCAGCGTCGCGCGACGCAAATCCACGTAGTAATCCGCTTCTTTACCGGACGATAAAGTCACACGACCGTGGACCACGGCAAGTTCGCGGACAAGTTCAGCGAGGCGGGAAAGATCAGTACTGGATGGGGTGCTTTGCTGCTCAGTCATAGCTACCACTGTAGTCCTCACTCGTCGTCAAAAATAGATGGCCCGGCAGACAAGTCGCGTTTAACGTGCGGGCGCTTCCGATGTCCGCCCTCTTGTGACTTATCGACGCCATCGGCAATCGCATCCACTTCATCTACCCCAAGGGCGTAGGGTTCCAGGTACCCACGGGCCTCGGCTTTGCTGCGGGTCGGTAATTCGACGGGCTCGCTTGGTCGTTGGATTGGCGGATGATCCTGCGGGTCGGGAACGACGTGCAGCAACTGGTTGTTCTCAAAGGCCGGGGGCTGTTTCGGCCCCATCATCCGGGTGGGGTCCGCCCCTTCGAATTTTAAAATTTGGTTCGCCATGGAACGCGGTGGTAGCACGCGGGCGACGTCGGCAAGCAGGCCGAGCGGCGCCAGCATTTCATCCCAATCTGAAGCATGCGAGCCTTTATCGGTTTGCGCCAGCACCCAATCCGATTCCATCCACACCGCGGTGACGATTTCCGGCAGGCTATCGCAGGCAGTGACCACGCGCGCATCAATCATGCGGCTAGCAACGGCGGCATCAGTGGCATAGACCGTGAAATCCGCGATGTGTCCGACTTCCAGCAAATCATCGAAAACCGCTTCCCCGGTTGTACGGTCATTGCGCTGATCACGGTCCACACGGCGAAAATCCACCACGATTTCCGTGGCGGCTCCGGTGCGCATAGCCATAACATTGACGCCACCGAGATCCATCAGCACCATCTCATGCCCATAAGCCGAACCCTGCACGATATCTTTCGGTGCTGCCCCACCAGCTGCAGCGCCGCGGGTCCATTCGTCGACGAGATATTCGTCGTGCTTGCTAAAACTGAATCCATTCTTTTCCGCCCACTGACGACGCTCCCTGCGCAACGCCCCTGGGATGATGGAATCGCGGCGTGGTCCTGCAGGCTTGGCGACGGGGGCGACAGGGGTCGGATGCTCAGCTGCATCGCTTAGATCGTTGACATCACTGGCATCACTGCGGTTTTCTTCAGCAGAAAGCAGCTCATTGGATTCTAAACCTGGCTCCGCTTTCGGTGCTGTTTCGGTTGCTTCTGCTGCTTCTGGGTTCTCTGAGGCCTCTGTTGGCTCTGGCTGCCGCTCAGATACCAGCGCCAAATCGGTTTCAGCATCATTCTCTAAGTCCGACTCAACATGTGGCTCAGCATCCAGCTCAGAACGTGGCTCAACAAGTGGCTCAGCACCTGCCGCGGCATCCAGCTCAGAACCTTCCTCAGTATCTAGTTCAGCGTTATTTACCCCAGCGTTCGCCTCCGCTATCGGGTCAGCGGCGGATTCAGCAGCGGATTCCTCATCATGCTGTGGCAAATCCTGCTCTGCCAAATCCTGCTGTGGCAATTGTTCCGCGGTGGCCAGTTCTTCATCATCCAGCACCCGGCCCCGGCGTAGCGCATCACCATAAGTGGCTTGCGCTGACCATTCAGTATCGGTGGCAACAGAATCTTCGGCGTCTGGGATGTCGACGCTAGGGATGCTGGCGCCCGGGACGTTGGCACTAGCGATGTCGGTACTCGGAGCGTCGGCAAGCTCCGCGCTCGCACCAGTTTGCTCTGGCTGACCAGGCGATTCCACAGCAGCTGGCGGCTGCTCAGTCTGCTGGGCGCGGCGCTGCTTCGAATCCAGGTACCACAAAAATATGGCGGCGGCACCGGCGATGACGGCCAGAGTCAGTAGAACATACGGCATGCAGTCAGTTTAACGCGAAGTCTCCACAGGATTGGCAGCATTCGCCGACCACTGCGACCAACCGCCCACATAATGCGAGGCTCCAGTAATACCGGCATGCTCCGCCAAGGCCAGGGCCAGGCCAGAATGGTTGCCTGAACCGGAATAAAACACCGTGCCTTCTCCCCTAGTCACACCAGCTTGGGCGAAGACTTCGCGGATTTCTTCTTGTGACTTGGCCAAGCGATTCGGAGTCAACAAATCCCGCATAGAAGCGTTCACCGCACCGGGAATATGTCCGGCTTTCAAGTCCAAATTTTCTTGGCGCCCCGAATAACGCCAGAAGGAGCGAGTATCAACCAGTGTGCCGTCAAAATTACGTACCTCGTCGATAGTGGCTGCGGGCATAGACCCGGGCCGAATAGTCAGCGCGGAACCCATAGCGATATTGCCCGGGCCGCACATCGTATCGAAGCCTGCGCGGTGCCACTGCGCCAAGCCGCCATCCAAGATGGAGACGTTTTTAATTCCTGCCCAGCGCAGCACCCACCAGGCACGACCGGCAAAAAATCCCTGACCATCGTCATAAACTACGACTGGGCGGTCTTCCCGCAAGCCCCAGCGGTTGACGTTGGCTTGCAGCCGCGCCGGATCTGGTAACGGGTTACGCCCAGCTTTCGACCCAGGAAGCCCAGCCAGCGCAATTGCTGGATTAACGTGCTGGGCTGTGGGGATATGCCCGGCGCGAAACTGGCGGAAGCTATTCCCCTGCCCGGGTACCCAAGTAGTGGCAAGCAGGGTGAGTTTGTCTCCGCGGTGGATTTTTTCGTGTAATTCTTCGGCACTGACCAGGACGCTCATAGTTACCCAGTTTAAGGGTAAAAGCGTCCCGGCGTGTGCTAGCAGACACAATGCCTGCTAACTGGAGATCTCCAGCTCCTCGCCGCCGTCGGCAAGCGAAACCTGCACGGCATCGCCTTCCACAACTTCACCGGCCAGCACCAGCCGCGCCAGCTTGTCTCCGATGGCTTGCTGGATCAGCCGGCGCAGCGGACGCGCACCGTAGGCGGGATCGTAACCGCGCTCAGCCAACCAGGCCTTCGCCGCCGCATCCACGCTCAGGCTCAGGCGTTTGCCAGCCAGGCGTTCGCGCAGCGTATCCAGCTGAATATCCACGATGCCTTCCAGCAATTCGCTGGATAGCGGCTCGAAGGTCACCACATCATCCAGGCGGTTAATGAACTCCGGCTTGAAGGCGGCCTTCACCGCATCCATGATCTGCTCGCGGTTGCCACCGGCGCCCAAGTTCGAGGTCAGGATGATCACCGTGTTGCGGAAGTCCACGGTCCTACCCTGCCCGTCGGTCAGCCGACCTTCGTCGAGCACCTGCAGCAGCACGTCGAAAACATCCGAGTGGGCCTTTTCCACCTCGTCGAAAAGCACCAGCGTGTAGGGGCGACGTCGCACGGCTTCGGTCAGCTGGCCGCCCGCATCGTGGCCGACGTATCCCGGAGGGGCACCGACCAACCGTGAAACCGAGTGCTTCTCGCCGTATTCAGACATATCGATGCGCACCATCGCGGATTCGTCATCGAACATGAACTCCGCCAGCGCTTTCGCGAGCTCGGTCTTGCCGACGCCCGTTGGCCCCAGGAATAGGAAGGAGCCGGTCGGCCGGTTCGGGTCGGCGATGCCCGCGCGGGAACGACGCACCGCATCCGAGACCGCCACCACCGCGTCTTTCTGTCCGACGACGCGGCGAGCCAGGATATTCTCCATATCCAGCAGCTTTTCCGTCTCACCCTGCAGCATCTTGCCAGCCGGGATGCCGGTCCAGGCGGAAACTACCTCGGCGATAGTGTCCGGGGTGACTTCCTCGCTGAGCATGGTGTTGCTGCGCGCCTGCTCCGCGGCTTTCTCCTCGGCCACGGCGATTTCGCGTTCCAGTTCGTTGATGCGGCCGTAGCGCAGCGTGGAGACTTTCTCGTAGTCACCTTCACGCTCGGCGATTTCTGCTTGCCGACGCAGATCGTCGAGTTCTTCTTTCAGCGCCTGCACATCATCGATGGCCTTTTTCTCGTTCGCCCAGCGGGCTTTCAGCTCACCGAGCGATTCGCGCTGGTCCGCGAGCTCTTGTTGCAACCGCGCCAGCCGCTCCTTGGAAGCAGCATCTGATTCTTTCTTCAGCGCCAGCTCTTCGATCTCCATTCGGCGAGCGACGCGCTCGAGTTCATCAATTTCCTGCGGCGAGGAATCGATCTCCATGCGCAACCGGGAGCCGGCTTCGTCGACAAGATCGATAGCCTTATCCGGCAGGAAGCGGTTGGTGATGTACCGGTTGGACAGCTCGGCGGCCTGCACCAGCGCGGAATCCTGGATGCGCACGCCGTGGTGGACTTCATAGCGCTCTTTCAGGCCACGCAGGATACCGATGGTGTCTTCCACCGAAGGCTCGCCGACGTAGGTTTGCTGGAAACGACGCTCCAGCGCGGCATCCTTTTCGATGTACTTGCGGTATTCATCCAGCGTGGTGGCACCCACCAGCCGCAGTTCGCCGCGGGCCAGCATCGGTTTGATCATATTGCCGGCATCCATCGAGCCTTCGCCGGTACCGCCAGCACCAACCAGGGTGTGCAGCTCGTCAATGAACGTGATGATCTCGCCGTCGGAAGATTTGATTTCTTCCAACACGGCTTTTAGCCGCTCTTCGAACTCGCCGCGGTATTTCGCTCCCGCAACCATCGAGCCGAGATCCAGCGAGACCAGGCGCTTACCCTTGAGCGATTCTGGCACGTCACCACCGACAATGCGGCGGGCGAGGCCTTCCACGATGGAGGTCTTGCCGACGCCCGGCTCACCGATGAGCACCGGGTTGTTCTTCGTGCGGCGGGATAGCACCTGCACGACGCGGCGGATTTCCGAATCGCGCCCAATGACGGGGTCAATCTTGCCTTCGCGGGCCTGCGCCGTCAGATCCGTGGAGTATTTCTCCAGTGCTTGGAAGGAATCCTCCGGGTTTTCCGTGGTCACTTTCGCGGCTCCGCGCACGGCTGGGAATGCGCCTTTGATGGCGTCGTAGGTAGCGCCGCGGGAAGTTAGCAGCTGCGCGGCATCAGTTTTCGAGGCCGCGATGGCTGCCAACAGCACTTCGGTGGAGACGTATTCGTCGCCAAGCTCACCGGCTAGCTCTTGGGCTTTGGTAAGAACGTTCAGCCCATCGCGGTTGAAGTTCGGCTTAGCCACGCCGGCGCCTTCGGCCTTGGGGTAGCCCTCTACTAATTCGGTGGCTTCTTTGCGCACCGTATCCGGGTCTACTCCGGTGGCCTTCAATACCGGGGTGGCGATGCCTTCTTCTTGGCTGAGGATCGCCTGCAGCAGGTGTGCTGGGCGAATGTCCGGGTTGCCTGCCGCCGAGGCGGTTTGCAGCGCGGATTGTAGGGCTTCTTGGGTTTTTGTCGTGGGGTTAAAAGAACTCATGGTGTGTTGTATCCAGTGAAGCCCCTGAAACGGTGTCACAATAACGGTGACGAAAGCAGGGAAGAACAGGGAGGATATGACACACCATGAGTTCTTTTAACCCCACGACAAAAACCCAAGAAGCCCTACAATCCGCGCTGCAAACCGCCTCGGCGG